>NZ_JBFRFR010000031.1:0-87893 GCF_052114925.1 Bradyrhizobium sp. 2TAF36
GTCACCGCAACGTCTACAATAGCAGACCTGCGGCGCTTCGACTTACAAGGGGTATCTCTCCGCGCGTGACTCTCTTACTTCTGAATTCGCGGAAACAACCCCTCATCCGGCGCTTCGCGCCACCTTCTCCCACAAGGGGAGAAGGAAGAGCCGCCTACACCGGAATCCGGACACTCGCCCTTAATCCCCCCATCGGGCTGTCGCCGAGGGTGATGTCGCCGCCATGCGAGCGCGCGATGTCGCGGGCGATGGCTAGCCCCAAGCCGGTGCCGCCTTCGTCCTGGTTGCGGGCGTTGTCGAGCCGCAGGAACGGCTTGAACACCTCTTCGCGCAAGTGCGCGGGAATGCCGGGGCCGTCGTCCTCGACCGTGACGGTCAAATAACGGTGATCGCGCTGGCCGTTGATGGCGATGCTCTTGCCGTAGCGCGCCGCGTTGGTGACGAGGTTGGCGAGGCAGCGCTTGAACGAGGCCGGCTTCACGGTCACCACGGGCAGACCGTGGAACGCGACGGTCGCGGTGTGGCCGTGGCGCTCGGCGTCGCTGCGCAGCTCCTCGAGCGCCTGCGCCATGTCGGTCGGCTGCGACTGCTCGCCGGAATCGCCGCGGGCAAACGCAAGGTAGTCCTCCAGCATCATCGACATCTCGTCGACGTCCTTGCGCATGCCCTCAAGCTCTGGGTTGTCGCCAATCAGCGCCAGCTCGAGCTTGAACCGGGTCAGGATGGTGCGCAGATCGTGGCTGACGCCGGCTAGCATCGCGGTGCGCTGCTCCATCGTGCGCTCGATGCGTGACTTCATCTCGAGGAAGGCGACCGCCGCGCGCCGTACCTCGCGCGCGCCGCGCGGCCTGAAGTTCGGCGCCTCGCGGCCCTTGCCGAAACTCTCGGCGGCGTCTGCCAGCCGCAGGATCGGCTTGATCTGGTTGCGCAGGAACAGCACGGCTACGATCAGGAGGATCGAGGACGTGCCGACCATCCAGAACAGGAAGATCTCCGAGTTCGAGGCATAGGCGGCGCTACGCTGCGCGAACACGCGCATTACGGCATCGTCGAGCTGGATGCGGATCTCGACGAGGTTGGAGCGGCCGACGGTGTCGATCCAGAACGAGCGTCCGATCTGGCGGCCGAGCTGCACCGACAGCGTCTGGTCGAGCAGCGAGAAGAACGGTTTTGGGCCCGGCGGCGGCATGTCGCCGGCGGGGAGGAAGTCGACGACGAGGCCGAGGCGCTGCTGGGCGATGCGGCGGATCTCGTTGCGGTCCTTGTCCTGCGGATAGCCCTTGTAGACGTCGATCAGCGCGGCGATGTCCTGCACGACGGCAGCCGACAGGCGGCGCGTCACCGTGTTCCAGTGCCGCTCCATGAACACGAAGGCGACGACCGATTGCAGGATCACCATCGGCACGATCATGATGAGCAGCGCGCGGGCATAGAGGCCGGTCGGCATCCAGCCTTTGAATGCGTTGCCCATCCAGCCATTGGCGGCGGAGACGCGGCCGGCGGCGCTCTTCAACAGCGTCAGGCCGGTATCGATCGTGCTCATCGGTCGCGCTTCACTGCTTTATGGCGAGGCCACCAGGCGGTAGCCGATCCCGCGTACCGCCTGGAGGAACAGCGGATTGGCGGGGTCGGTCTCGATCTTGCGCCTGAGGCGGTTGATCTGCACGTCGACGGCGCGCTCGTTGACGCTGCCATTGCCGGTGAGCGCGCTGCGCGGCACGGTCTCGCCCGGGGTCTCCGAGAGAATCCGCAGCATCTCGCGTTCGCGGTCGGTGAGGTGAATGACCTCCTCGCCCTGGCGCAGCTCGCCGCGATCGAGATGGTAGACGTAAGGGCCGAACGCGATCTTCTCCACCGCGGCGGTTTGCGGCGGCGGTGCGGCGCGCTTGAGGATGTTGTTGATGCGCAGCGCAAGCTCGCGCGGCTCGAACGGTTTTGCCACGTAATCGTCGGCCCCGATCTGCAGGCCCTCGATGCGGGCTTCGGCCTCGTGCCGCGCCGTCAGCATCACGATCGGCACCGAGGAGGAGGTCCGGATGAAGCGGGCGAGATCGAAGCCGGTCTCGCCGGGCATCATGACGTCGAGGATCAGGAGATCGAAATGCAGCCCCATGAGCTTCGAGCGTGCATCGCCGGCGCTTGCGGCGGTAGTGACGCGATAACCTTCGCTGGCGAGGAAGCGCGACAACAGATCGCGGATGCGGCGGTCGTCGTCGACCAGCAGCAGATGCGGCGCATCGTCGGCCGGTTCTACCGGCGGGCGGGCGAGCGTGGCAGCGAACGGCACGTTCACTCCTTTCCGTCCTGATTGACGTTGGCGAAGATCGTCTCCAGCACCTTGTCCGGATCGTCGCGGTCGATCATCGCGCGCAGGAAACGCTTGACGGTATCGGCATCCTGCGGCGCCAACTCGGCGAGCGCCTTGGTGATCCGCGTGGTCTGGAGCCCGGCGAGCTTCTGCACCAGCGCCTCGCCCTTCGGCGTCGCGTAGAGCAGGCGCTGGCGGCGGTCATTGTCGCCGGTCTTCTGCACGATATAGCCCTCGTCCAGGAGCTRCTTGAGCACGCGGCCGAGCGACTGTTTTGTGATGCGCAGGACATCGAGCAGGTCGGCGACCTTGAGGCCGGGATAGCGATAGACGAAATGCATGACCCGGTGGTGGGCCCGGCCGAAGCCGAAAGCCTCCAGCTCCTGGTCGGGATCGCCGACGAAATCACGATAGGCGAAGAACAGCAGTTCGATGATATCCCAGCGCAAATTGCCTCCATCGCCTGCGGCCGGCCGCGGCTCGGCTGCGTCTTGAGAGGGAGTTGCGAAATTTATGTCAGGCATATTGACGTATCTTGGGTTCAATGTTACAAAACGATCAGCCCGCACGAAATTCTAGATCGCTTCGCGTCGGGTGGCAGTTCTAGGAGCGGCCGGAGAGAGCCGGACAGGCGACGACGGCCGAAGCAGATCTACCGTGCGATTGTCGAGCGGCATTTCGGCAAAACATACTGGACTTCCGCGTTCCGCAAAAGCATGTCCTCGGCGACATGCTGGCCACGGAAACCGGCCGTAACAAGGCTGGCGGCGGTCCAGCCACAACCTAATCAAGCCAGCCGGGCCCAAACAGGGCAGGCGGGCGCCAGAACAGCGCCGCTACCGGCAGCGGGAGGCAAGGACATGAGTATGAAATTCGACATCCAGCCCGCATCCAATCCGACATCCGAGAAGGACCGCGTCGCCAAGCTGGTGGACCCCGGCTTCGGTCGGGTTTTCACCGATCACATGGCGATCGTCCGCTACAACCAGGCCAAGGGCGGCTGGTACGAAGCACGCATCGAGGCGCGCGCCAACTTCCAGCTCGATCCGGCCGGCGCGGTCCTGCACTACGCGCAGGAAATCTTCGAAGGCCTCAAGGCCTACAAGCGTGACGACGGCGGTGTGAACCTGTTCCGCCCCGACGCCAATGCGCGCCGCTTCAAGGATTCCGCCGACCGCATGGCGATGGCGCAGCTGCCCGAGGACGTCTTCATCGAGGCGGTGGAGCAGGTCGTGCGCATCGACCGCGCCTGGATGCCGGGTGGCGAGGGCAGCCTTTATCTGCGCCCCTTCATGATCGCGAGCGAGACCTTCCTCGGCGTCAAGCCGTCGTCCGAATACATCTTCGCGGTAATCGCTTCGCCGGTTGGCTCCTATTTCAAGGGCGGACCTGCGCCGGTCTCGATCTGGGTCTCGGAGAACTACACCCGCGCCGCGATCGGCGGCACCGGCGCCGTCAAGTGCGGCGGCAATTATGCCGCGAGCCTGCGTGCGCAGGCCGAAGCGATCCAGCACGGTTGCGATCAGGTCGTCTTCCTCGACGCGGTCGAGCGCCGCTACATCGAGGAGCTCGGCGGCATGAACGTCTTCTTCGTGTTCGAGGACGGCTCGCTCTCGACGCCGCCGCTCGGCACGATCCTGCCCGGCATCACCCGCGACTCCATCATCGCGCTCGCGAAGGATGCCGGCAAGACGGTGCGCGAGAAGCCGTACTCGCTCGACCAGTGGCGCAAGGATGCGGCGAGCGGCAAGCTGAAGGAAGCGTTCGCCTGCGGCACCGCTGCCGTGATCTCGCCGATCGGCAAGGTGCGTTCGGTGAGCGGCGATTTCGAGATCAGCGGCGGCGCCGCCGGCCCCGTCGCCACGGGCCTGCGCAAGCAGCTCATCGACATCCAGTACGGCCGCACCAACGATCCGCACAACTGGATCCGCAAGGTGTTTTGATCGACGGCGATTACGTTTCCCCTCTCGCACAAGGGAGAGGGGAAACGCGCAACGTTTGTGGCTTATTGCGCTATGAACGTGCTGCTGCCGACACGCGACAAAGCCAGGAGACATCGAAGCATCCTGGACATCGCGAACATGGCAACAAAACTCTCCCAGCCCATGAAATGGGTCGTTCTCGCCGCAATCACCGGCGTCAGCGTTTTCGGCATCCTGACCATCGGGCCCATGCCGGAGGTCGTAGCGCAAGACCGCTCGCCGATCGTCGACGTGCGCACCACCGATCCCGAGATGAACACCGCGATCGCGCGCGCCCGCGGTACGCTTCCCACCTTCTGGGCGTCCTATGACGCGCCAAAGCCGTCGGAGAGCGGGCACGCCTTGAAGGTGCGCTTTTCGACCCGCAGGGGCGGAGAGCATATCTGGATCGGTGACGTGAAGAAGCTGCCGAACGGTACCTATTCGGGCCTCTTCGCCAACGAGCCGCGCGATCTGCCGGGCAAACGGGCCGGCGACGCGGTCAAGTTCAGCGAAGCGGACATTTCAGACTGGATGTTCATGCGCAACGGCAAGATCGTCGGAGGCGAAACCATCAAGCCGACGCTGAAGTCGCTGCCAAAGGCCGACGCGGATGCCCTGAGGGCCCGGATGGAGCAGCCGTAGATTCTCTTCCCCTCTCCCCGCAAGCGGGGCGAAGTAAAGCGAACTTCGGTTGCCGCACCGCGCGTCGGCTGGTAAACGCCGCGCATGGCCGAGAAACCCAAAAAACCCCAGAAACTGAAGGCGCGCCTGCCGCGCGGGCTCGAGGATCGCGACCCCGCCGCGATCCGGGCGACGCGCGAGATGGTCGAGAAGATCCGCACCGTCTACGAGCTCTACGGGTTCGAGCCCGTGGAAACGCCGGCGATGGAATACACCGACGCGCTCGGCAAGTTCCTGCCCGATCAGGACCGTCCGAACGAGGGCGTGTTCTCGTTCCAGGACGACGACGAGCAGTGGATCAGCTTGCGCTACGATTTGACCGCGCCGCTCGCCCGCTATGTCGGCGAGCGATACGGCACCGACGGTCTGGTCCTGCCCTACCGCAGCTACCGCGTCGGCTACGTGTTCCGCAACGAGAAGCCCGGCCCCGGCCGTTTCCGCCAGTTCATGCAGTTCGATGCCGACACGGTCGGCTCGGCGACGCCGGCGGCGGATGCAGAGATGTGCATGATGGCCGCGGACACGATGGAGGCATTGGGAGTTCCTCGCGGCTCCTACGTAGTGAAGATCAATAGTCGCAAGATATTTGATGGGGTATTGGAATCCATTGGACTGGGCGGCGAAGAAAATGCGGTACGTAGGCTCACCGTTCTGAGGACAATCGATAAACTTGATAAGTTTTCAACCGACGACATCAGGAAACTGCTCGGACCTGGTCGTTGGGATGGCGGTGAGGAAGGCAAAGGGGATTTTACTAAGGGCGCGGGCCTTACTCCAGATCAAATGGAGATAGTCTTTCGTGTTGCAGGCGGACACAATGAGTCTTGGGTAAGAGTTGATAGCGACAACCAGCCCTACGAAGACGACTGGTGCTTAAGTCCCGCGCAGTTCAAACAGCATTTGTCCGACAATCAAGCTTGGGCCGCAGATGATGGTGCCCCCGGCTACTTCTTTTCTAACGACACTTTGCTCACAAATTGGCGACCACTTCTGAATTCTCCAACCGGATTACAGGGGCTAGAGGAGCTTGAGCAGATTTGTTCTATCTTGACGTCGGCTGGTTATGGCTCTCAGCGGATACGTATTGCTTCCGAAGTCGTCCGCGGTCTCGAATATTACACGGGTTCCGTACTTGAGGTCGAGCTGCTGCTCGAGACCAAGGATGAAAAGGGCCGGCCCGTGCGGTTCGGCTCCGTCGGTGGTGGCGGCCGCTACGACGGCCTCGTCTCGCGCTTCCGCGGCGAGCCGGTGCCGGCGACCGGTTTCTCGATCGGCGTATCACGGCTTCAGGCCGCGCTGACGCTCCTCGGCAAGCTCGACACGCGGCCCGAATTCGGCCCCGTCGTCGTCACCGTGTTCGATCGCGACCGCGTCGCCGACTATCAGAAAATGGTGGCGTCCTTGCGCGCTGCCGGCATCCGAGCCGAGCTCTATCTCGGCAATCCCAAGAACATGGGCAACCAGCTCAAATATGCCGACCGCCGCAACAGCCCTTGCGTGATCATCCAGGGCTCGGATGAAAAGGCGCGCGGCGAGCTGCAGATCAAGGATCTGATCGAAGGCGCCAAGGCCGCCGCCGCGATCGCCTCCAACCAGGAGTGGCGCGAGAGCCGCCCGGCGCAGTTCTCGTGCAGCGAAGCCGACCTCGTCGCCAAGGTGCGCGAAGTCCTGGGCCGCCATGACGTAAAGTGGGGATAGCCATTCCGGAAGGCCGTCACGCCCGGGCTTGTCCCCGGCATCCACGTCTTGTTTGATGGCGACCGTCAATGGCCGGTGTTCGGCCGCAAGGGAGAGAACGATGCCTGAGATTACCGTCAGCATGGCCGAAGGCCGCACCGACGAGCAGAAGGCCGGCATGATGCGCGACATCACCCAGGCCCTGGTGAAGAATCTCGGCGTCGATGCCGATGCCGTCGTCATCCAGATCAACGAAGCCCCGCTCCGTCACAAGATGAAGGGCGGCAAGACGTTTGTGGAGCGCGCGGCGGCTGCGAAGAAGTAGCCAGCGCTATATCGGCAGTCTCCACTGTCGTCCCCGCCGAGTGCGCAATTGCGCACGGGAGCGGGGACCCATAACCACAGGCAGTGGTTATTTGGCGAGCTGGTAACTCCGAGTCTTCGCCAAACTACTCCCTGTGGTTATGGGTCCCGGATCGGCGCTCCGCTTCGCTGCGCTTGTCCGGGACGACGGCGGAGTTTGAGGCCCCCATGGACGCACGCGACTTCATCAAGGTCGGCATGAGCGCCGAGCGCACGCTGGTGGTGCCGGCCGAGCGGACGGTCGGGCATTTCGTGCCCGGCATGCCCATGGTCTATGCGACGCCGATGATGATCCTGGAGATGGAGATGACGTCGGGCGATGCGATCCGCGCCGCGCTTCAGCCGGGCTGGGTCACCGTCGGCACCGAAGTCGACATCCGCCACCTCGCAGCCGCTCTCGTCGGTGCGACGGTGCGGACCACCGCGAAGGTGGTCGCGGTCGAGCGCCGCGTCATCCGTTTCGAGGTCGAGGCGTTCGAGGGCACGCGCAGGCTCGGCGAGGGCCGCCATGCGCGCGGGCTCGTGAATGTCGAGATGTTCAACAAGCGGCTCGGGGCGTAGCGGCGAGCGCGATGCCGTAGGGTGGGCAAAGGCGCGAAGCGCCGTGCCCACCATCTTTTCGGGATCGCGAACGAAGTTGGTGGGCACGCTTCCGCCTTCGCTCGTCGAGCTTCGGCGGACAAGCCGCTTTGCCCACCCTACGACACCTGCTTACTTCGCCAGCTCCTTCGACCGCTTCGTCGCGGCCGCGATTGCGCGGATCATCAGATCGCGCAGGCCCGGCTCGCCCATCAGCACGCCGAGTGCCGCGGCGGTGGTGCCGCCGGGCGAGGTGACGTTCTGGCGTAGCGTGCTGGAGGGAAGCTCCGACTGGTGCAGAAGTTCACCAGAGCCGGCGACGGTTTCGCGTGCAAGCTTCGTCGCCAGCGCCTCGGGCAGTCCGGCCTCGACGCCGGCGCGCGCGAGCTCTTCGGCGAGCAGGAACACATAGGCCGGGCCTGAGCCGGACACCGCGGTGACCGCATCCATCAGGCCTTCATCCTCGACCCATTCGACCGAGCCGGTGGCACGCAGCAGCGCATCGGCTACCGCGCGCTGCGTGGTGCTGACGTTCTTCGCCGCGACGGCGACCGTGATGCCGCGACCGATCGCGGCCGGCGTGTTCGGCATCGCGCGCACCACGGCGCCACCGCAGACCTCTTCGAGCGATGCGATCGTGGTTCCCGCCATGATCGAGACCACCGAGGTCTTGTCCGAGACGAATTGCTTCAGTTTGGCGCCGGCCTCGCGGAACATCTGCGGCTTCACCGCGACGACCAGAGTCTCGACCGTGCCGACGGCGCTGACATCGGGATTGAGCGCAACGCCGTTGGCGGCAAGCGCGGTGATCTCAGGTGAGATGTGCGGATCGATCACCGCGACGCGGCGCGGATCGAGCCCGCCCGAAAGCCATCCGGTCAGCATCGCGCCGCCCATCTTGCCGGCGCCGGCGAGGAGGATGGTGCCGGTGATGTTCTTGAGAGTGCTGCTGTCTGCCACTGTGGTCACCACAAACAAAGGTGTCGTCCCGGCGAAGGCCGGGACCCATAACCACAGGCGGTTCTAGTGGATGGAGGGCGGAGCAACAAGCATCGCGCGATACGGAGAAATCACGCGGTATGGGTCCGGATCTGCGCTCCGCCTGTCCGGCACGATGCTGAGGAGGGCGCGCGCGCCCCTCACCATCTTGGAGAGAGGCCTTACGCCTCTCCCACCGTGTCGAACATCGCCGCGTCCATCGCCTGCGCGGTGGTCTTGCCGGCCCACACCACGAACTGGAACGCCGGAAAGTAGCGCTCGCAAGCGTGGATGGCGCCGGCGAGCATGGCTTCGCATTGCGCGGTCGAGGCGGTGAGCCCGCCCGGCAGCACCAGGGCCTGGCGGTGCATGATCATGCCGGTGTTGGTCCACAGGTCGAAATGGCCGACCCACAATTGCTCGTTGACCGCAGCGACCAGCCGTTGCACTTCGCTCCGCCGTGCAACCGGAATCTTCATGTCGAAGGCGCAAGCCAGATGCAGCGCCTCGATCTCACCCATCCAGGTGAAGGAGATCTGATAGTCGGTCCATTGTCCCTTGGAGACAATCGTGAGCTCGTCTTCGCCGGAGCGTTCGAACGGCCAGTTGTTGCTGGCAGCGATGTCCTCGACCACCGCGAGCGGGTGATTTCTGGAATCGATAGTGCCTTCGAGCAGGGACATTCCGTCTCGACCTCTTGCCTTTTTGTTGTCTTTGATACGCACTCGGTCGGCCCGGCGCGCTCCCTCAACGTCGCTGTCGCGATCCCCTCGGATCAGCGCGAGCCTATCGCGGATCAAGTGATGTGATTTGCGGAATCTGCGCAACTGGCTGCCGAGTCCGTCCACAAGCCAGGACTCGTTCGTCCACAGCTCATCTCCGCCACAATTCTTAACGAATGAGAACAAATCGGAATCGGATTCGCCGATGGCGCGCCAATCGTTAATTCCGCCGGGCGAGGCCACACCCGTCATGGCGGCATGGGACCATGCGGTTTTTCATGCGGAACGCGCTTGCTGCGGCCGCCGGGTGGCGTCATATTTCCGGTCAGGCCGTTCATCCCGGGCGGCCGATGTTCTCAGGGCGGGGTGAAAGTCCCCACCGGCGGTAAGGGTCGCAAGGCCCAAGCCCGCGAGCGCCTTCCCCCAAGGATCTTCCTGAAAAGGAATTTTGCCGAAGGGAAGGGTCAGCAGATTCGGTGCAACTCCGAAGCCGACGGTTAAAGTCCGGATGAAAGAGAACGGTCGGTGGCAGACGCATCGCAAGGTGCGGCTGCTTGTCGTTCCGTGTGCCCTGATTCTGGTCCTTTGAAGGAAAGCCATGAATCAGATGTTGCAAGACCCCCAAACCGAAACTTCCGAAGTCACCCAACCGCCGGTTCCGCAGGATCCGGCACCCGAGCATCCGCGCTTCGCGAAACCGCAGCGGGTGGCCTTCGTGCAGGCCTGCTGGCACCGCGACGTGGTCGAGGAGGCCCGCATCGCCTTCGTGAAGGAGGCGGCCGCACGTCACCTCAATCATGTCGACGTGTTCGAGGTGCCGGGCTCGTTCGAGATCCCGCTGCATGCGCAGATCCTCGCCAAGACGCGGCGCTACACCGCGATCGTCGCGGCGGGCCTCGTCGTCGACGGCGGCATCTACCGACACGAGTTCGTCGCCGACACCGTGATCAAGGCGCTGATGGACGTGCAGCTGCGCACCGAGGTGCCGGTGTTCTCGGCGGTGCTGACGCCGCAGCAATTCCACGAGACCGAGGTGCACTACGATTTCTTCCGCAGGCATTTTGCGATCAAGGGCGTCGAGGTCGCCGCAGCCTGTGCCGAGACATTGCTCGGCCTGGAGCGCCTGCGCGGTCAGGTCGCGGCGGGCATTGTGTAGCCGTCCGCTCACACGCCGCTGATTGTCAATCCCGTCGCCGTCCCTATAAAGTCGGCGGCGGGAGGAGGCCGTGCCGTGGAGACGGGCGGCCGACAAGATCATGTTCGAAGGACACGATCCCTATCTCGTCGCGCTCTCTGTGGCRATCGCGAGTCTGGGTGGCTATACCGGCTTTGCGCTTGCTGCTCGCATCCGCAACACGCCCGGCGTCAGCAACCGCGTTCTGCTCGCGGGTGCGGCGGCATTTCTGGCCGTCGGCATCTGGACCATGCATTTCGTCGGCATGCTGGCCGCGCCGCTGCCGCCGGACACGGTCTATCTCGTTCTTCCCACCATCATCTCGTTCCTGATCTGCGCGCTGGTGGTCGGCATTTCTCTTTTCTTTGTCTCGATCGGCGAGCCATCCCTGAAGCGAGTGGCCTCGTCGGCGGTCCTGCTCGGCGTCGGCATCGCCAGCATGCATTATGTCGGCATTCATGGTCTCGCCGGTCACTTCGGCATCGTCCACGACCGGACCATGGTGCTGCTCTCGGTCGTGGTCGCGATCGTCACCGCCTATGGTGGTTTGCGCGCCTTCCTGGCGCAGCAGGAGGGCGTCCGGCTGATCGTCAGTTCGGTTGCGTTCGGCATCGCCGTCTCCGGCATGCATTACACGGCGATGCTCGGCATGCATTTCGAGCCGCTGACCGGCGCGGCGCATCACCATGCCGGCGGCGGTCTTGCCGCGTCGCAGCAAATCCTGTCGATCATCGTTGCGGTGCTGTGCTTCGTCATCGCAGCCGGCTTCCTGCTGTCGCTGGTTCCCGACCAGCGGCGTCAGACGTCGACCTCTGTTGCTGCCGAACCGGCTGCTTCGCCGGTCGCGGCGGCCGCCATCGAACTGATCGCTGCGCCGGCTGCAGCTCCGCGCCCGGTGGCCCCGCTCGGCGGTCTCGGCCAGCCGCCCCGCACGCCGGTTCCCCGGTTGCCGGTCGAGAGCGCCGACGGCACGCACTTCATCGAGACAGCCAATGTCCGCAGCGTCCGGGCCGATGCGCATTACACCCGTGTTCACGACGGCACCCGCGAGCGAATGTGCCCCTGGTCGATCTCGGAGGCCGAGGCCCAGCTCGATCCCTCGTTGTTCCTCCGGGTGCACCGCAGCCATATCGTTGCCATCCCCCATGTCGCATTGGTCCGCAAAGAGGGGGATGGYGCCGTGCTCGAGCTCGACGGTCCGTCGCCGCATCGGGTCCCGGTCAGCCGTGCCAAGATAGCTGAGGTGAAGGCAAGGTTGGGCCTAGCGAACCGGCGGCACGCGTAGAGTCGGGCCGCACGGGAGGCGCGTTCTTTCTTACCCTCCCCTGGAGGGGGAGGGTCGCTTCGCATGGAGCGGAGCGTAGTGCGGAGCGGGGTGGGGTGACGGTCCCTCCGCGATGAATACCCCCCGAGTGGAGAGATCACCCCACCCCGCCCGCGCTTCGCGCGGTCGACCCTCCCCCTCCAGGGGAGGGTAGGTGGCCGCCGCGCCATACGTCGCCTCACCTGACGCAATTCGTGCGTTCCCCGCCGCAACTCGTGCGAAATCCGCTGTTCCGTGCCCGAATGATTGCGGGTTGCCCCTCTCGGAGTGACCGTCCCCTCCAACGTCCGCGCCGTCACGCGCAAGAGGACGACGAGGAGGAGATGATGATCCCAGGCTCATTCAGCTATCACCGGCCGGCGAGTGTCGCCGATGCCGTCAAGCTCTTGGCAGACCTCGGCGAGGACGCCCGGCCGCTGGCCGGCGGGCACAGTCTGGTGCCGATGATGAAGCTTCGGCTCGCCACCCCCGCCCATCTGATCGACCTGCACGGCATCGCCGCCCTCAAGGGCATCAGCCGCGACGGCAACAATCTTGTCATCGGCGCGATGACCACCCAGCACGAGCTGCTGGCCTCCGACGAAATCGCCCAGTCGATGCCGATCCTGCATGAAGCGGCACTGCTGATCGCCGACCCGCAGGTGCGCTACCGCGGCACGATCGGCGGCAATGTCGCCAATGGGGATCCCGGCAATGACATGCCGGCGCTGATGATGACCTTGGGGGCAACCTATCGCCTCGAAGGCCCGGGTGGCTCCCGCGACGTCGCGGCGGCCGACTTCTATCAGGGCGCCTATTTCACCGCGCTCGAGCCCGGCGAGATCCTGACCTCCGTCTCGGTTCCCGTGCCCGCGGCCGGCCACGGCTACGCCTACGAAAAACTCAAGCGCAAGGTCGGTGACTACGCCACCGCCGCCGCCGCCGTGGTTCTCACCATGTCCGGCGGCAAGGTCGCGACCTGCGCGATCGGGCTCACCAACGTCCACGAGACGCCGCTGCTGGCTGCCGATGCCGCCAAGGCCGTGATTGGCACCAGCCTCGATGCGGCGACGTTGAAGAAGGCCGCCGCTGCGGCCGCAGCGATCATGGCACCAGCTGCGGATGCCCGCGGCCCGGTCGAATACCGAAAACATGTCGGCGGCATCATGGTGACGCGCGCGCTTCAGCGCGCCGCCGCTGTCGCGAAGTAAGGGAGGGGGATCGATGGCTAAAACACACGTCACCATGAAGGTGAACGGCGCCGAGGTCGAAGGCCTCGTCGAGCCGCGCACGCTGCTGGTGCATTTCATCCGCGAGAATCTGCAGATGACCGGCACCCATATCGGCTGCGAGACCACGCATTGCGGCGCCTGCACCGTCGACATCGACGGCATGTCGGTGAAGTCCTGCACCATGTTCGCGGTGCAGGCCGATGGCTCCGACATCACCACGATCGAAGGCATGGCCAACGCCGACGGCACGCTGTCGGCCTTGCAGGAAGGTTTCCGCATGATGCACGGCCTGCAATGCGGCTTCTGCACGCCCGGCATGATCGTCCGCGCGCATCGGCTGCTGAAGGAAAATCCCTCGCCGAGCGAGCCGGAAATCCGGATGGGCATCTCCGGCAACATCTGCCGCTGCACCGGCTACCAGAACATCGTCAAAGCCATTCAATACGCCGCCGCAAAGATCAACGGCGTGGAATTCCAGGAGGCCGCAGAATGAACGACCTCACTCCCACGCGGGAACAACGCACCGCCGCACTCGAAGGCATGGGCTGCAAGCGCAAGCGCGTCGAGGACATCCGCTTCACCCAAGGCAAGGGCAATTACGTCGACGACGTCAAGCTGCCCGGCATGCTGCACGGCGACTTCGTCCGCTCGCCGCACCCGCATGCGCGCGTCAAGAAGATCGACGACAGCGCGGCGCTGAAGGTGCCCGGCGTGCTCGCGGTGATCACCGCCGAGACGCTGAAGACCGTGAACCTCGCCTGGATGCCGACCTTGGCCGGCGACGTGCAGATGGTTCTGGCCGACGGCAAGGTGCTGTTTCAGAATCAGGAGGTCGCCTTCGTCGTCGCCACCGACCGCTATGCGGCCGATGACGGCATCAACGCGGTCATCGTCGAATACGAGCCGCTGCCGCCGCTGGTCGATCCCTTCAAGGCGATGGACGCGAACGCGCCGGTGCTGCGCGAGGATCTCGTCGGCAAGATGTCCGGCGCGCATGGTCCGCGCAAGCACGACAACCACATCTTCGAGTGGACCGTCGGCGACAAGGACCTCACAGACGCCGCCTTTAGGAAGGCGGAGGTCACGATCAAGGAGATGATCTCTTATCACCGCACCCATCCGTCGCCGCTCGAAACCTGCCAGTGCGTCTGCTCTTTTGACAAGATCAAGGGCGAGCTGACGATCTACGGCACCTTCCAGGCCCCGCACGTGATCCGCACCGTGGTGGCGCTGATCGCAAAAATTCCGGAGCATAAGATCCACGTGATCGCGCCCGACATCGGCGGTGGCTTCGGCAACAAGGTCGGCGCCTATCCCGGTTATATCTGTGCGGCGGTGGCCTCCATCGTCACCGGCAAGCCGGTGAAATGGGTCGAGGACCGCATCGAGAACCTCACCGCGACCTCGTTCGCGCGCGACTATCACATGACCACCGAGATCGCCGCGACCAAGGACGGCAAGGTCACCGGCCTTCGCGTCCACGTGCTCGCCGATCACGGTGCGTTCGACGCCTGCGCCGACCCGTCGAAATGGCCGGCCGGCTTCTTCAACATCGTCACTGGCTCCTATGACTTCCCGACCGCACATCTGGCTGTCGATGGCGTCTACACCAACAAGGCGCCGGGCGGCGTCGCCTACCGTTGCTCGTTCCGCGTCACGGAGGCGGCCTACTGCATCGAGCGCGCCATGGATATTCTGGCGCAGAAGCTCAACATGGACCCCGCTGAACTCCGGCTGAAGAACTTCATCAAGCCGGAGCAGTTCCCCTATCACTCGGCGCTCGGCTGGGAATACGATTCCGGCGACTACCACACCGCCATGCGCAAGATGATGGAGACGACCGGCTACGCCGCGCTCCGGAAGGAGCAGGCGGAGAAGCGTGCCGCGTTCGCGCGGGGGGAGACCCGCGAGATCATGGGGCTCGGCATCTCCTTCTTCACCGAGATCGTCGGTGCTGGCCCGTCGAAGAACTGCGACATCCTCGGCATTGCGATGTTCGACTCCTGCGAGATCCGGATGCATCCGACCGGGGCCGGCATCGCGCGGGTCGGTTCAAAAAGCCAGGGCCAGGGCCACGAGACCACCTGGGCCCAGATCATCGCCACCGAGATCGGCATTCCCGCCGATAACATCATGGTGGAGGAGGGCAACACCGACACCGCGCCCTATGGGCTCGGCACTTACGGCTCACGCTCGACGCCGGTCGCGGGTGCCGCAATCGCCATGGCCGCGCGAAAGATCAAGGCCAAGGCGCAGATGATCGCGGCCTACAAGCTCGAGGTCCACGAGGACGATCTCGAATTCGACATCGACGGCTTCCGGGTGAAGGGCCTGCCGGAGAAGTTCATGTCGATGAAGGACATCTGCTGGGCGGCGTACAACTCGGTGCCGCCGGGCATGGAGCCGGGACTGGAAGCGGTGAGCTATTACGATCCGCCCAACATGACCTATCCGTTCGGCGCTTATCTCTGCGTGATGGACATCGACGTCGATACCGGCGTGTACAAGGTCCGGCGCTTCTATGCGCTCGACGATTGCGGCACCCGGATCAACCCGATGATCATCGAGGGGCAGGTGCATGGCGGCCTGACCGAAGCCTTCGCCATCGCGATGGGCCAGGAGATCCGCTACGACGAGGTAGGTAACGTCGTCACCGGCTCGTTTATGGATTTCTTCATGCCGACTGCGGTGGAGACGCCGCATTGGGAAACCGACTTCACCGTCACCCCGTCGCCGCATCACCCGATCGGCGCCAAGGGCGTCGGCGAAAGCCCGAATGTCGGCGGTGTGCCGGCCTTCTCCAATGCCGTCAACGACGCGTTCTCGTTCCTGGGCAGCACGCACATCCAGATGCCGCATGATTTCTGGCGCAACTGGAAGGCGGCGAAGGATCTGGGCGCGGTGGCGTAGCGATGAAGGGCCGTGATGAGATCGCGCAAGCGCTGGCCGCATCGGGCTATATCGCCGATGCGGACCTCGCGACTGCGATCTCGCTGATGCAATTGTTGCGGCGTCCGCTGCTGCTCGAGGGCGAGGCGGGCGTCGGCAAGACGGAAGTGGCGAAAGCACTTGCAAAAGTGCATGCGACCGAGCTGATCCGGCTGCAATGCTACGAGGGCCTAGATCAGTCCTCCGCGCTCTACGAGTGGAATTACCAGCGGCAATTGCTGGCGATCCAGGCCCATCGCGGCAGCGATAGCATCGAGGACCAGGTGTTCTCGGAAAAATACCTGCTCGAGCGCCCCTTGCTCGCCGCGATCCGTCGGCCGAAGGCGCCGGTGCTGCTGATCGACGAGATCGACCGCGCCGACGACGAGTTCGAGGCGTTCCTGCTGGAGCTGCTTTCGGACTTCCAGGTCTCGATCCCCGAGCTCGGCACCATTCCCGCAATCACCATCCCGCATGTCGTGCTGACCTCGAACGGCACGCGCGAGCTCTCCGACGCGTTGCGCCGGCGCTGCCTCTATCACTATGTCGACTATCCCGACGTCGACCGCGAGACCCGCATCATCCTGGCGCGCGTCATGGGCGCGAGCCCGTCGCTGTCGCTCCAGATCGCGCGCATGGTCGAGGGTGTGCGCAAGGAGGAGCTGCGAAAAGTCCCGGGCGTGGCGGAGACGCTGGATTGGGCGGCAGCTCTCGTCGGCCTCGACGTAACCAATCTTCACGACGCACCCGAGATTGTGCATGAGACGCTCGTCTGCCTGTTGAAGACTCACGAAGACCGCGCCCGTGTCACGCCAGAGGTGACACAGCGCCTGCTGGGAAAGGTCGCATGAGCTGCTGTGGCTCCAGCCCCGGATATGATGACCTCAACGAGGTCTCGCGCCTCGTCTCCGCGAAGCTTGCGGCGTTCCTGCGCACGCTACGCGAGGCCGGCTTTCGCGTCGGGCTCGCCGAAGGGCAGGATGCGGCGACGCTGATATCATCGGGCTATGCGGCGCGGCCGGGTCTGCTGCGCACGGCGTTCAAGCACCTGTTCTCGGCACGCAAATCCGACTGGGACAAGTTCGACGGTCTGTTCGACGCGTTCTGGTTGGGCAAGCGCGTGCGCTCGCGCTCCCGCACGAATGGATCAACACCGGGCGCCAGCAATCCCTCGCTGAAGAGCTTGCAGGATGCCGCGGCGGAGCAGGGCAGTAACCAGTCCGCCGTAGACCAGCTTCCGTCCTCCGACGACGCGCCGGAAGGCCGTTCCGGCGAGGGCCGCATGGAAGGTGCTTCACGCGCCGACAATTTTGCCGAGGTCGATTTCCGAAAGCTGAGCGATCCAGACCAGGTCGCGCAGGCCCATGAGGCCGCAGCAGCGCTCGCCAAGGCAATGCGGACGCGGCTGACCCGGCGCGATCTGGCGCGCCGGCGTGGCTACCGGCTTGATCTCCGCCGCACGATTCACCGCAACATCAGCCATGGCGGCGTTCCCATCAGCCTGGTGAAACGCCAGCGCAAGGACAAGCCGTTGCGGCTGGTCGTGCTGCTCGATGCCTCGGGCTCGATGAGCATGTACACGGCAGTCTTCTTGCGCTTCATCCACGGTGTGCTCGACCAGTTCCGTGAGGCCGAGGCGTTCCTGTTCCACACGCGCCTCGCCTACGTCTCCGACGCGATGAAGGAGAAGGACGCCGGCCGCGCGCTCAACCGGCTCTCGATCATGGCGCAAGGCGCGGGCGGCGGCACCAGGATCGGCGAGTGCTTGCAAACCTTCAATCGCTGGCACGCCGCGCGCGTGATCCATTCCCGCAGCTGCGTGATGATCGTGTCCGACGGCTACGAGACCGGCGATGCCGCATTGCTTGGCCGCGAGATGGCGGCGCTGCACCGGCGCTGTCGCCGCATTGTCTGGCTCAACCCGATGATGGCGTGGGAGGGCTACACGCCCGAAGCGCGGGGCATAAGAGCTGCGTTGCCGCATGTCGATCTCTATGCGCCCGCGAATTCGCTGAGCAGCCTGCGAGCGCTCGAACCCCATTTAGCGAAGCTTTGAGGAGGCTTCCGATGACCGCTCATGTCGAAGTGCTTGATGTAGTCGCTCAGATGAAGGCCGCCGAGCGTGCCTTCGTGCTCGCGACGGTGGTGCGCACGGTGTCGGTGACCGCGGCGAAGGCTGGCGCCAAGGCGATCATCGCCGCCGACGGCACCATCGTCGCGGGTTGGATCGGCGGGGGCTGCGCCAAGGGCGCGGTGCTGAAGGCGGCGCGCGAGGCGCTCGCCGATGGCGAGCCGCGCATGGTCTCGGTGCAGCCGGAGAACCTGCTGGCCGAGCTCGGCGTCAGCGCGGGGGAGAGCCGCGACGGCATCCGCTTTGCCAGCAACATGTGCCCGAGCAAGGGCACGATGGACATCTTCGTCGAGCCGGTGCTGCCGCATCCCTCGCTCGTCATTCTCGGTGCGAGCCCGGTGGCGCTGTCGCTTGCGGCGCAGGCGCGCGTGCTCGGCTATCACGTCACGTTTGCTGCGCCGTCCGCCGATCTCACGGCGCAGCCGGACGCCGACGCGGTCATCGATGGTTATCAGCTCGGCGAGCTCAACGACTCCAAGCGCTTCGTCGTCGTCTCGACGCAGGGCAAGGGCGACGAGGCCGCCTTGCGCGCGGCGGTCGCGACCAAAGCCTGTTATCACGCCTTCGTCGGCAGCCGCCGCAAGATGGCTTCGCTGCGCGCAAAACTCCTTGCAGAGAGCGCCAGCGCGGCTGCGATCGACGATTTCAAGGCGCCGGCCGGCCTCGATCTCGGCGCGATCACGCCGGAGGAGATCGCAATGTCGATCCTCGCCGAGATCACCAGAGAACGCCGGCGTGGCCAGCGCGCGGCCAATCAAACAGCAAGCAGAGAGTGAGACACCGATCATGCAGATGAACGACAGCCAGCGAATTCCCGCCTCACGCGAGCAGGTGTGGGCGGCGCTGAACGATCCCGCTGTGCTGAAGCAGTGCATCCCGGGCTGCCAGTCGCTCGAGGTGACCGCGCCGAACGAGATGACCGCGACGGTGGTCTTCAAGGTCGGCCCGGTGAAGGCGACGTTCAGCGGTAAGGTGACGCTGTCCGATTTCGATCCGCCCAACAGTTACCGTATCTCAGGAGAGGGCTCCGGCGGCGTCGCCGGCTTCGCCAAGGGTGGCGCGGTGGTGCGGTTGGAATCCGAGAGCGCCGACGTGACGGTGTTGCATTACGAAGTCGATGCGCAGATCGGTGGCAAGCTCGCGCAGTTGGGAGCACGGCTGATCAATTCGACCGCGACGAAGCTGGCGGGGGAGTTCTTCAAGTCATTTGCCGACGTGGTGAGCGCGAAGGCCGAGGCAGGCTAGCTGCCGTAGGGTGGGCAAATCGACTTGTCCGCCGTAGCTCGAAGAGCGAAGGCGGAAGCGAGCCTACCGTCTTCATCGCTACAAAAGAAGGTGGGCACGGCGCTTTGCGCCTTTGCCCACCCTACGATAGTCGCGCAAGCCGCCATCACCCCAACGACACCCCCGCCTTGGCCCGGCTGATCCCCAGCGTCAGGATGCGCTGCAGGAGATCCGGATATTTGAGCCCGGCATGTTGAGCCGCCGTGGCGAACTCCTGGCTCTTGGCGATCTCGGGGTTGGGATTGGCTTCGATGAAATACGGCGTGCCGTCGGCGGCGAGACGAAAATCGATGCGTGCGTAGCCGTCGAGGCCAAGCGCCCGGTAGATGCGCTTCGCGGCGCGCTGGATGCGCGCGGTGACTTCGGGCGCGAGGTCCTTGGCCGGCCCGTCGACGATGCCGAGCTTCTCCTGATAGTCGGTGTCGTGCTTGGCTTTCTCCGTGGCGATGTGCCGTGATCTGCGCCCGCCCATGCTGCCGAATTTCAGTTCCCAAACCGGCAGGACGCGCAGCCGGTTGTTGCCGAGCACGCCGACATAAAGCTCGCGCCCCTCGATGAACTGCTCGGCGATGGCGGCGGATTCGAYCCGCTCGTGGATGAAGGCGACGCGCTCCACGAGCTTCTCGTCGGTATCGACGATCGAGGCCTGCGAGATGCCGAAGGACCCGTCCATGTTCAGGCTCTTGACGATCAGCGGCAGCGCAAGGCGCGTCGGGCGCTTCACCTTGCGGCGCATCGGGAAGACGGCGAAGGCCGGCGCTGCGATCCGGCGGTGATGCACCAGCGTCTTGGACAAATCCTTGCCGCGCGCCAGGATCAGGCCGCGCGGATTGCACCCGGTATAAGGGACCTTCATCAGCTCGAGATAGCTGGCGATGTGCTGGTCGTAGGCGACGTTGTTGTGGAATTCCTCGAGCAGCGTGAAGRCCACGTGGGGCTTGAATTCTTCGATCGCCTCGCGGATCGGCTTGATCTCGTCCTGCGCACCGAGGGCGCGAACCTCGTGGCCGGCCGCACGCAAGGTGCTCACCACGTCGTATTCCGTCTTCCAGTTGTTGATTTCCTGCGGCGTGTATCCGTCGGAGGAGTCCGGAGGCATGAAGTCCGGATGCATCAGCACCAGAATGCGTGAGCGTCTCATAGCGCGATCCATTTGCGCCGAGACGGGCCAAACAGCGCGTGCATCGTCTTGGCGGTCACGAGGACGGTGAAATCGAGAACGAGCTTCTGTTCGGGGCCGACGGCGCGCAGATCGAGCTCACGGCAGCGGGAGATCATATCATCGAGCACGGCATCGAGCGTGAGCTGGTTCTCGCCCGTCCACCGCGCGACCAGCTGCCTGATCTGCGCGCGGTGCCGTCTGATCAGGGCCGAAGCCGGCTTTGAGCGGTGATGCCGTGGATCGGCTGAAAACAGCCGGGAGAGGTCGCGGTCGTAGGTCTTCGGCGCTGTGAAGGCGTAGAACGCCTGCTTCTTCTTGTAGTGGTCTTCGAGCGTCTGGCTGAGCCGGCCCAGCGTATCGACACGCTCCCGCGTCGTGATCAGCGGCCGCTTTCCCGCAATCTCGTGCATCAGCTCGTCGACATATTCGAGCTTCTTCAGCGCCGGCCATCCGGCATATCGCGTCCGCCAGTTCGAGCGTGGGCGCAGCCACACCGCGAAGGTCTCGGCGAAGTCTTCATCCGGATGGCTTTGCGCGTACCACAGCCGGAGGTGCTGGACGTAGCGCCTGCTGGCAGGATTGGGCCGGTAGTAGCGCGGGTAGTGTTTCGACGACGGGCCGAACAGCTGCTGCCAGCGCCGGCGGCGCTGCAGCTGATAGCCGTGCTGCACGGCATGGCCGGCCTCGTGACGGAGGATACCCATGCACTCGCGCCAGGTTCCGCCCTCGACGTCGAACATCATCTTCTTCTCGAGCTTCATCAGACGGGGATGGGCGAGATAGAAGGGGATGGCGATGCCCGGCACATCGCCCGGACTGAACCATTCGCTCGAGATCCATGTGTGCGGTCGCAGCCGGATGCCCCGCTCTTCGAGCTCCTCATGGAGCGTGCTGACGCAGTCCTCGAGCCAGGTGCCTTTGACCGTAACCCTCAGGCTGGAGAGGCGCTGCTTGAGCAACTCGTCATCCGACAGCTTCTCCCAGGCAAATTTCCGGCGCGGCATCAGGAATCCAGGGGGCAGGGATGACTCGGTATCCGGATGATGTCATGGGCGGCGGCGGGCAACAACCCGTGGGGCTGCGAAGCGGGCTGCGGCGCGTCAGCGCTCAACGCCGTAGGGTGGGCAAAGCGACTTGTCCGACGTAGCTCGGAGAGTGAAGGCGGAAGCGTGCCCACCACCTTCAATATAAAAAGAAAAGGTGGGCACGGCGCTTTGCGCCTTTGCCCACCCTACGAGACCTTCCGGGATCGGAAAAACTAGTCGAACAGGCTCGACACCGACTCTTCCGCCGCGGTGCGCGCGATGGCGTCCGAGATCAGGCTGGCGATCGGAAGCGTGCGGATGTTCGGAGCCTTGGTCACCGCCTCCGTCGGCAGGATCGAGTCGGTGATCACGAGCTCCTTCAGCTTCGAGCCCGCGATGCGGGCGGCCGCGCCGCCGGAGAGCACGCCGTGGGTGATATAGGCGTAGACGTCCTTGGCGCCCTTGGCGATCAGCGCGTCGGCCGCGTTCACCAGCGTGCCGCCGGAGTCCACGATGTCGTCGATCAGGATGCAGGTGTAGCCGGCGACGTCGCCGATCACGTTCATGACCTCGGATTCGCCCGCCCTCTCGCGGCGCTTGTCGACGATCGCGAGCGGGGTGTTGATGCGCTTGGCAAGGCCACGTGCGCGCGCCACGCCGCCGACGTCAGGCGAGATCACCATCGTCTTGGAGAGATCGAACTTGTCCTTGATGTCGCGCACCATCAGCGGTGCCGCGTAGAGATTGTCGGTCGGGATGTCGAAGAAGCCCTGGATCTGGCCGGCATGCAGGTCGAGCGTCATGACGCGGTCGACGCCGGCCTGCGTGATCAGGTTGGCGACGAGCTTGGCCGAGATCGGCGTGCGCGAACCCGATTTGCGGTCCTGCCGGGCGTAGCCGAAATAGGGCAGCACCGCGGTGATGCGGCGTGCCGAGGAGCGGCGCAGCGCATCGGTGATGATCAGCAGTTCCATCAGATGGTCGTTGGCGGGGAACGAGGTCGACTGGATGACGAAAGCATCCGAGCCACGGACGTTCTCCTGGATCTCGACGAAGATCTCCATGTCGGCGAAGCGCCGTACCACGGCCTTGGTTAGCGGCAGGTCGAGGCCTTGCGCGATCGCCTGCGCGAGAGCCGGGTTTGAGTTGCCGGCGACAAGCTTGATGGAGCCGTTCTTGGCCGACATGGACGCTTCCTCCCGCGCTTTGCTGGATACGACRTTCAACATCAGAGAATACCCACTGGAAGCACGGTTACGACGGGCGAGGAAATATCAGGCCGGGGCCTGCAATGGCAACCCGGCATGCTACGTTTTCCCTCCGAAATCCTGAGTCGGGCCAACGGTTTGGCCGCAACTTGGGGCCGTGGTTTCGCGGGGGTTATCGCTCGGCATAGCCCAGCGCCGAGGCCGGCATCTCGGCCGCCGGAGCCTCCGGGATCACGCTGGCCACCGCCGGTCCCCGCAAGCCGGGAACAGTGCTCGGCGCGTCCGGCGTTCCGTTGATCATGTTGGAAAGTCCGCTGAATCCGGCCTGGGCGATCTTCCGCAGCACGAGGTCGTCGGCGGCGCCCCAGGGATCGCGGCCGCCCTTGGCGGCGGTCAATTCCTCGCCGGAGAGGCGCAATGCCCGCTGCTGGTTGGCGTCGTAGACGTCCCAGACCCAGGCGATCACGGTCTTGCCGCGCACGATTTGGGCGGAGAGGTAACTGCGCACGCGATAGGCAGCCGTCCCCTCGCGGGAGACGACGGACAGGCTGCGCAGCTTGGATTCGCTGTCGAGCACGCCGACCATGCGGTCGAACACCTGCGGGGGCGGCCCGTCGATCGATTCGAAGGCCACGGTCGCCCCTGAGCCGGTACTCGGCGCCATCGCATAGGAGTTGGCGGCACCGCCGCCGCCGGCGCAGCCGCCAAGCGCGACCGCCGCTGCCAGCAGCATGACCGCCAGCACACGCGAACCCGCGCGGCCCAGGATGAATGACGCGTCCCTCATTATGGGGGGCAGCGATATCGTTAAAATCGATTAAGGTCTAGGGCAGGAAGGACACATCATTGGGCCGATCCGGCCGAGGAATTGTCGATGAGGGGAGCGACTTTGGGGGTAATCGTTGCCTGCCTCATCGTGGGGCGGGCCGCGGCGGCAGAAAGTGCGGCCGAGGCAATCCGGGCTTTCGGACTGACCGGTACCTGGTCGGTTGATTGCAAACGGGATCCGTATCAGGCCTGTGAGAACAACCGCTGTGGCGCGCGATTGACGTACATCGCGTCGTCCTCCGGAGCGCCGACGACAAGGAATGTGATCGGGACGTTCACACCTGGGCAAGTAAGGACATTCATCAGCGCGATCTATTCGGCGACGCGTATTGCCGACGACAAGATCAAGATCGTGTCGGTTCAGGACCCTCCACCCAGCACGACACTGATCTGGTGGCGTCAGCCGGGCGAGGTTTGGGAGATCGTTCTGCTCAAGGTCGGCGACAAATATCGGACTTTCTCCGCGCATCGCGACGATTGGAAGAAGATCGAAGTCGATGAAGGTTTCGAGGTCCGACCGCCGCCGCCGCCTCCACCAGCTCAAATGTACGTTGATTTGCCGACTAAATGGCTTCGCGGAAAGAATGAAACGCCATTGTTCGAAAGATGCAGCGACTAACCTAATGGGTTGCGGCAAGAACTAGGCCGAATTCGTTCTTAATTCTCCAGCGCGATCGCGTGGATGTGGCGGCCGTAATCCGGCTCCTTGCGATGTACCGAGCGGCGATAGCTGAAGAAGCGCTCGTCGGCATAGGTGTCCAGGCCAAGATCGTCGATCATCAGGATGCCGGCGGCTTCGAGCCGCTTCCGGATGAAGCCGGCGAGGTCGAACATCGCGTGTCCGGCGCGCACCGACGGGATGAAGAACATGGCGTTGTCCGCGTCCGCCTCGATGAAGCGGGCCACGAACTCGTTGCCGACCTCGTAGCTGTCCTGTCGGATCAAGGGGCCGATCGCGGCGATGATGCCGCTGCGCGTGGCGCCGAGCTTCTCCATCGCCGAGATCGTCTGTTCCAGCACGCCGGTCAGCGCGCCTTTCCAGCCGGCATGGGCGCCGCCGATCACGCGCGCGTTGGGATCGACGAACAGCACCGGCCCGCAATCGGCGGTGGAGACGCCGAGCGCGATGCCGGGTGTTTTCGTGACCAGCGCATCGCCCTTCGGCCGCGGTCCGCTCGGCCACGGCGCTTCGGCAATGAGGACATCGGGCGAATGGATCTGGTGCAGGCTGATGAAGCGCTCCGGGGCGACGCCGACATGCTCGGCCATGCGGCGGCGGTTCTCCGCGACATGCGCCGGATCGTCGTTGGAGCCGAGCCCGCCATTGAGCGCCGAATAAATCCCGCCTGAGACACCGCCCTCGCGGGTGAAGAAGGCATGGCGCAGGCCGGGCACGGCCGACAGCAGCGACGAAGCAAGCGTCATGAAGCGCCTCCGGCCCGTTCGAGATCGCTGAGGCCGGCGATGCCGGTCAGCCGCGGCTCGGAGATGCCGAGCACCTTGAACATCGAGCCCATGCCGCTGCGCCCGGTATCGGTCAGGCGCTTGAGCGCCACCGAAATGTCGGTGGCGACTTCAGGCGTCGCCTTCTGCATCAGGGCAGCTGCGCGGGTATCGATGCCGACGCGCTTGAGGAAATCGCCCTGCGTCACCGGGCCGTGCACACGGGCGCCGACATCCTCGGCCGCGCGCGCCAGGGCCTGGAAGTCGACATGGGCTGTGACGTCGGCCTGGCCCGGCGCCTTCAGGGGATCGGTGAAGGTGTGGCGCGCGATCGCCTGGAACGTGTCGCCGGCATCGCTGCGCAGATGGCCGTAATCGATGATCAGCGCCGCGCCGTCCTGGTCGCGCACGCGCGTGGCGAGCTTCATGATCTCGCCGTCGGGGCGCCATTCGAACACGGCGCCAACGGGAGCGGCGCGCACCAGAGGCGGCAGCAGCACGTCGAAGCGCGGCGTCGGGTCGGCGGCCGCGCCGAATTGAAGCTTGCCGTTGGGA
This sequence comes from Bradyrhizobium sp. 2TAF36, assembly GCF_052114925.1. Classification (NCBI taxonomy): domain Bacteria; kingdom Pseudomonadati; phylum Pseudomonadota; class Alphaproteobacteria; order Hyphomicrobiales; family Nitrobacteraceae; genus Bradyrhizobium; species Bradyrhizobium sp. 2TAF36. The sequence continues at coordinate 25,546 of NZ_JBFRFR010000031.1, forward strand.
TCGATCTCGATCACGCGCTCGTGCCAGCCGTTCTCGCGCTTCACCATCTGGCGGATCGGCAGCACGTCGAAATATTCGTTGGCGAGGATGATGCTCGGCCCTTCGGGCACGTCGTCGATGCTGTCGTGCCAGGCGATGTTGCGCACGCCCGCCAGCGTCGCACTCTGCCGCTCGCGCAGCACCGGATTGACCTCGACCATGTGGACGTGAAGCGCCTGGTAGAGCGGCGGCAGCACGCGCAGTGCGCGCAGCGCATCCGCCATCATGGTGCCGCGGCCGGGGCCGAGCTCGATCAGCCGCAGGAATTGCGGCGAGCCCATCTGCTTCCACACCGAGGCGGTCCACAGCCCCAGGAGCTCGCCGAACATCTGGCTGACCTCGGGCGCGGTGGTGAAGTCGCCTTCGCGCCCGAGCGGATCGCGCGAGACGTAATAGCCATAGCGCGGATGCATCAGGCACAGTTCCATGTACCGCCAGACCGGCATGGGCCCTGAGGATTTGATCAGCGCCCTGATCTCGTTGAGTAGCGGCTGTTCGGTCACGGTCTGTCTTCTCGAAAGGAATTAACTGATAGCCCCGGCGGGCTTCGGCGCGCCGCGCCTGATAGCCAATACAATAAGTATGAGGCCTACAATAAGCATCGGGATCGACAACAGCATGCCCATGGTTAATCCGCCCCAGAGGAAGCCGAGCTGGACGTCCGGCTCGCGGAAATGCTCGCCGGCGATGCGGGTCAGGCCATAGATCAGGATGAAGGCGCCGAGGATCATGCCGGGCCGCTTCAGGGCGCCGAAACGGATCATGATCGCGAGCACGGTGAACAGCAGGATGCCCTCCATGCCGGCCTCATAGAGCTGGCTCGGATGGCGCGGCAGCTGCGTCGGATCGTTGGGGAAGATCATCGCCCAGGGCAGGCTGGGGTCGGCGGCGCGGCCCCACAATTCGCCATTGATGAAATTGGCGATGCGCCCGAGCAGCAGCCCGACCGGGGCGACTGCCGTGGTGATGTCGCCCAGCGACAGGATCGAGATGCGGTTGCGATAGGCAAACCACATCACCGCGACGACGCAGCCGAGGAAGCCGCCATGGAAGGACATGCCGCCCTCCCACAATTTGAAGATCGCGGCGGGGTGATCGATGAAGAAGGGCAGATTGTAGAACAGCACGTAGCCGGTGCGGCCGCCGAGGATGATGCCGAGCGTGACCCACAGGATGAAGTCGTCGATCTGCACCAGCGACATCGGCGCGGGGCCGCTCCACAGGCGCTCTTTCTTCAGCAGCGAGCGCGCATAGAGCCAGCCGAACACGATGCCGCTGATATAGGCCAGCGCATACCAGCGGATCGCGAACGGACCGATCTCGATGGCGATCGGCTTGAAGGCGGGAAAGTCGATGAGCAGAAAGGGCATCAGGCCTTCTAGACTTAAACGAGATTGCGGCGATAGAGCGCCAGCAGACGCTCCCAATGCCGCTCGGCAGCGTCGCGGTCGTAGACCGGACGCTTGGGGAAGGCGAAGCCGTGATGCGTGCCGGGATAGATCTCGACCTCGGCCTTGGCACCGCTCATGCCCTGCTTGACCTTCTCGATGACCTCGGCGGGCGCGTAGATGTCGGTCTCGGCGCAGGCGAAATAGAGCTCGGCCTTGGTCTTGCCTGAGGCGAGATGCGGGCTGTTGTCTTCGTCGGTCGCCAGATGCGTTCCGTAGATCGAGGCGGCGGCCTTGACGCGGTCGGCAAAGTGCGTGGCCGCGTTGACGGCGTAACGGCCGCTCATGCAATAGCCGACGGTGCCGACGATTTTCGTATTGGCAGCCGCCTGGCCCTCGGCATAGGTGAGCAGGGCCCTGGTGTCCTCCATGATCATGGGAATGTTGAGCGAGGCCATGAGCTGGAACATGCGCTTGCGCTCGGGTGCATTCGGATCGGCCGGCAGCGCGCCGAGCTCCATCACGCCGGAGCGGTAGTAGAGGTTCGGCAGCATCACGTAATAGCCCGAGGTGGCGAGCCGGCGCGCCATGTCGCGCAGCTCCTCGCGGATCGCCGGCGCATCCATGTAGAACAGGATGATCGGAAACGGCCCGCCGCGTTCGGGATGGGTGATGAAGGTTGCGGTGTGGCCGTCCTTGGTGGGAATCGCGATCTGCTGATCGATCATCTCGTGCGCCTTCTGATTCTTGTTATGCAGGGACGTTGAATACGATTGCAAGGAAACCGGGGCATGACAAGGATACCGCCGATCGGCCCTTGAACCGTTTCGCCCGGATTGCCATTGTCTTTTCGCGCGTTCGCGCAAAGTTTATCTGAGGCCGCCAGGAGACCGACATGACCCAGACCAACAACCGGTTTTTCGACGAGATCGGCCGCCTGATGAACGACGCCGCCGGTGCCGCCCAGGGCGTCAAGCGCGAGTTCGACACCGTGATGCGCACCCAGGCCGAGAAATTCCTGCGCGACATGGACCTCGTCAAGCGCGAGGAGTTCGAGGCGGTCAAGGACATGGCCCGCCTCGCCCGCGAGGAGAACGAGGCCCTGAAGGCGCGCATCGTGGCGCTGGAGGCCAAGTTCGGCGGAACGCCGACATAAGGCCGCCGTTCTCGCTTACCCTCCCCTCCAGGGGAGGGTGGGGACCCCGCCGGGCGGGCCATTCTCCTTGTCATTTCCGCATCTTCCGGGTAAAAGCCCGCCAAGTTCGCGGCCCCCGCACCCCTGGAGGCTTGCTGCGAACTGCACCATGGGCCGCGCTGCGGCCCATTAACTTTTGCAAAAACAAGGACTTAGACTATGGCGACGACCGTCAAGGAATTGAAGGCGACCGCACGTCCGAAGAGCGGCAAGGGGGCCGCCCGGGCTGAGCGTCGCGCCGGGAAAGTGCCCGGAGTGATCTATGGCAACAAGCAACCCCCGCTCCCGATCTCGGTTGACGATCGTGAACTGCGCCAGCGCATCCTCGCCGGCCGGTTCCTCACCACGCTGGTCGACATCGACCTCGAGGGCAAGAAGCACCGCGTGATCCCGCGTGACTATCACCTTGATCCGGTCAAGGATTTCCCGATCCATGTCGACTTCATGCGTCTCGGCGAAGGTGCCACCATCCGCATCAGCGTTCCCTTGCATGTGGTGAAAGCGGAAGGTTCGCCCGGCGTGAAGCGYGGCGGCGCCGTCAACATCGTCGCGCATTCGATCGAGCTCGAATGCGGCGTCGAGAGCATCCCGCAATTCATCGAGGCTGATGTCGGCTCACTCGAAATCGGTCACTCGCTGCATCTGTCGGACATCAAGCTGCCGGCCGGCGTGAAGGCGCTGACCCGCGAGGACGCGACCCTCGTCACCATCGTGCCGCCGTCCGGCTACGCCGAAGAGCAGAAGGCCGCGGCTGCGGCTGCAGCTCCGGGCGCTGCTGCGGCTGCTCCGGCGGCTGGCGCTGCGGCTCCGGCTGCGGGTGCTGCTGCTCCGGCTGCGGCTGCCAAGGCTCCCGCCGGCGGCGACAAGAAGAAGTAATCTCTCAAAGAGCTGGGCGCGCGGTCCTTGATCGCGCGCCGAGCGAGGGGCGCGCCGCGTCATGCGACTCTTTGTTGGGCTCGGCAATCCCGGCGCGAAATACGCACGTAACCGGCACAATATCGGCTTCATGGCCGTCGACGAGATCGCGCGGCGGCATGGCTTTGCACCATGGCGCCGCAGGTTTCAGGGCGAGACCTCGGAAGGTGCGCTCGGTACTGAGCGCATCATCCTGCTCAAGCCGACAACCTACATGAATGACTCCGGCCGCAGCGTTCAGGAGGCGGCAAGCTTCTTCAAGATCGCGCCCGGCGACGTCACCGTGTTCCATGACGAGCTCGAACTGCCGCCGGGCAAGGTGCGGGTGAAGATCGGCGGCGGCATCGCCGGCCATAACGGCCTGCGCTCGATCTCCGCGCACATCGGCAACGAGTATCGCCGGGTCCGGCTCGGCATCGGTCATCCCGGCGTCAAGGAACTGGTGCACGGCCACGTGCTGTCGGACTTCGCCAAGGCCGACAACGACTGGGTGGCGACGCTGTGCGAGGCGGTGGCCGAGCACGCGGCACTGGTTGCCAAAGGCACGGACGCGACCTTCGCCAACAGGGTGCATCTCGCCATGCAGGCGAAGGGCTTTTTGACCAAGGACGAGAACGGCAAGGAATAGGGCACCGTTTTCTCCGTCAGGCCCGGCCATGACGAATACGGATAGAGGACGACCATGGGATTTAAATGCGGGATCGTCGGGTTGCCGAATGTCGGCAAGTCGACCTTGTTCAATGCGCTGACCGAGACGGCCGCGGCGCAGGCCGCGAACTATCCGTTCTGCACCATCGAGCCGAATGTCGGCGAAGTCGCCGTGCCCGATCCGCGGCTCGACAAGCTCTCGGCCATCGCCAAATCGGCGCAGATCATCCCGACCCGGCTGACCTTCGTCGACATCGCCGGCCTCGTGCGCGGCGCCTCCAAGGGTGAAGGCCTCGGCAACCAGTTCCTCGCCAACATCCGCGAGGTCGACGCCATCGCGCATGTCGTGCGCTGCTTCGAGGATTCCGACATCACGCATGTCGAGGGCAAGATCGCCCCGCTCGCCGACATCGAGACCATCGAGACCGAGCTGATGCTCGCCGACCTCGACAGCCTCGAGAAGCGCGTCGACAACCTCACGAAGAAAGCCAAGGGCAACGACAAGGACGCCAAGGAGCAGCTCGACCTCGTCAACCGCACGCTGGTGCTGCTGCGCGAGGGCAAGCCCGCCCGCCTCGTCGAGCGCAAGGCGGAGGAGGAGCGCGCCTTCGGGATGCTCGGCCTGCTGTCGTCGAAGCCGGTGCTCTACGTCTGCAACGTCGAGGAAGGCTCGGCCGCCACGGGTAATTCGTTCTCCAAGGCGGTGGAGGAGCAGGCGGCCAAGGAAGGCGCCGTTGCCGTCGTCATCTCCGCCAAGATCGAATCCGAGATCGCCACCATTTCACGCGAGGAACGCGCCGACTTCCTGGAGACGCTGGGTCTCGAAGAGGCCGGCCTCGATCGCCTGATCCGCGCCGGCTACACCCTGCTCGACCTCATCACCTATTTCACGGTGGGCCCGAAGGAAGCGCGCGCCTGGACCATCTATCGCGGCACCAAGGCCCCGGGCGCGGCCGGCGTGATCCACACCGACTTCGAGAAGGGTTTTATCCGCGCCGAGACGATGGCGTATGAGGACTATGTCGCGCTGAACGGCGAAGCCGGCGCCCGCGATGCCGGCAAGCTGCGTCTCGAAGGCAAGGAATACGTCGTCGCCGACGGCGACGTGATGCATTTCAGGTTCAATACGTAAGACGCGAAAGAGCGGTGCTGTAGGGTGGGCAAAGCGACTTGTCCGCCGTAGCTCGAAGAGCGAAGGCGGAAGCGTGCCCACCACGTCTCTCTCAAATCGCGAAAGGATGGTGGGCACGGCGCTTTGCGCCTTTGCCCACCCTACGGCACCTGCAGCCGCCTCACCGCGCCCCGCCGCCCTGGTCGCGGATCGCGCCGAGATGCTCGTTGATGCGGAAGACGATCAGGATCAGCTCCGCGGCGATGCGCGAGAACACGATGCCGACAACGATGCTCGCGATCGATGACAGCAGCACCAGGAAGCCGCCGAACGGGCTGATCGCCATCGTCGCGAGACCGGAGAAGATTCCGGAAAGGCCGAACAGGCAGATCAGTGCGATCACCAGCCAGTAGAAGGTCTTGATGATCGTAGGGGTTATGAATYGGTCCCATTGAAACAGGTCGCTGAWTGAAAACATTGCTCTCCCCAGGGCAAATCGGGCCTCGGCCTGCCGGTTGATCCGACTCAAGACCAACGCCGACACCCCATATGTAGCACGAGCCATGCGGGCCGGCGGGTTGAGATTGCCGCAAAGTGCGGCCACAATCTGTCATTCCCTCAAAGCATTCCCGAGATGACCCTGACCTTCGAAGATTTCCCGCCCGGCCGGTTCGGAACATTCGGCCCGCGCCATGTCACCCGCGACGAGATCTTGGCTTTCGCCGCCGAGTTCGATCCGCAGCCGATGCACCTCGATGAGGAGGCCGCGGCCAACAGCATGCTGCGCGGCCTGTCCGGCTCGGGCTGGCACCTCTGCTCGCTGATGATGCGGATGATGGCCGATGGCTTCATCACACGCGCCGCTTCGCTCGGCTCGCCCGGCGTCGACGAGGTGCGCTGGCTGTCACCCTTGCGGCCCGGCGACGATCTCATGCTCGACGTCGACGTGCTGGAGGCGCGCGCCTCGAAGAGCCGGCCGGAGCTCGGCATCGTCAAGTTCAAATGCACGGTGCGCAACGCCAAGGACGAGGCGCTGTGCGAGATGACCTCGCCGATCCTGATCAAGCGGCGCGAGAGAGCAGTCTGATGCCCTTCTTCGAGGAGATCGAGATCGGCCACCGCCGCGAGATCGGCGCCTATACGTTCACCGCGGAGTCCATCAAGATTTTCGCCGCAAAGTTCGATCCACAGCGCTTCCATCTCGACGAGGAGGAAGGCAAGAACTCGCTGTTCGGCGGCCTTGCGGCCTCGGGCTGGCATGTCGGCTCGGCCTGCATGAGCCTGCTTGTCGCGGATGGCCAGCGTCTGGCGCGTGAGGCCGCTTCGCGCGGCGAGGAGGTCGCGGTGTGGGGGCCGTCGCCGGGCTTTCGCGACCTGCGCTGGATCAGGCCGGTGCTCGCCGGCGACACCGTCGCCTACGTCAACGAAGTCATCGACAAGCGCAGCTCCGCCTCGCGCCCCGGCTGGGGCATTCTGACGGCCCGCACCACCGGCACCAACCAGCGCGGCGAGGAGGTCTATTCCATCACCGCCAGCGCCTTCGTGCCGATGCGGAAGGGCGGTTAGACCTGTTCCAGGATGAACGGTCCAAATGTATGCGCGAGTGTTGCCCGCGCGCTATGGACGCGATTCCGGGCGGCTGCCATAAGCCTGCTCAACATGATGACCCGCGAAGCAGTTGGCGGAACCATCGAGTTGCTAACCAATTATGAACCTGTCGCTGTCTAATTGAAACGAATTGGGCAGAGAACAGGGGACGAGGACCATGGCAGACCGCGGCGCACTCAAGCTGGTGGGATTTATCTTTGCGACCGCGACGCTGGCAGTGATGCTGGTCGCCGGCATGGTGGTGAAGGGCTATGCCGATGGCGGCTACACCCTGGAAGCCTCGACGGTCGACGCGAGCCGTTAAGGGCTCGTTAACTCTTCGGGGCCGGACGTCCGGCCTCCGCCGTCAGCGGCTATAGACGAACGCCAGCACCGCGATCGCCACCGCCAGCAATCCGACGAAGCGCAGCATGATCGTGCCGAACTGGTTCGGCGCGGGCCGCAGCGGGATAGGGTCCGTGTTGTCGGGCCGAATGCTTTCCATCTGAAATGTCCCCAGGCCCGGCCGCAAGGCTGCGGGCGCTTGGCATTGGTCGGCGCTGGGGCGCGGAGGGTTCAAAGCGAACCGGGTCGGCTGCATTGACTGCGTGAACGCATGTCCACTGCCTCAATCTTTCGCAGCCACACCCTCCGCTGTCATGCCCCGGCTTGACCGGGGCATCCAGTACGCCGCGGCGTCCCGGCTCTTGCCTCATTGTCTCTGGAATACTGGATCGCCCGATCCCGTCTCCGCCAAGGGCTTCGCCGGGCCAAGAACTCACTCGGCCGCCGAAGCCTTAGCGAAGGCGGCAAGTCGGGCGATGACACCTATCGTGGGGAGCTTGTGCGCACCCAACTCCCCGCGAATCAAAACCGCCGCGTCCTTTGCGGAACGCGGCGGCCGGTGATGCTTGACGTGAGTGATCAGCTGTTGCGCAGGCCGTCGGCGGCGCGCTTCCACTGCGCGACGTTGTCGGCGATCATGCGGGTCGACTTCATCGCGGCCTGGCTGAGCTGGGCGTAGCCGGAGATCTCGCGCTGGACGCGCTGGCCCTCGGCATGGAGCAGGTCGCGCAGGCTCTCGAGCTCGGAGATCAGGTTCTCGATCTCGGCGAGCGAGGTGCCGGCGACGCGCTGGATCAGCGAGTTGACGTTGGTGACGGTGGCTTCCGCGCTCGGATCGAGCGGCGGCGTGTCGGTGGTTCCCGATGCCGGCCGGCGCAGATAGGCGATGTCGTTGCGGACGAAGTCGCGGATGCCGGCTTCGACTTCCGTCACTGCGGCGAGGTTGGTGTCGACCGTCTCGGTCTCGGTGGGTTCGGTCTTTTCCGGACGCATGGCGTTCATCGTTATTCCCCTGTTCGCGTTGAGCGCAGCGCGAGTGTCCCCCGCACGACGAGTTCGGTCATCCGACTAGGGCGTCGGATTTTGACCGCAACTTGGCCGAGATACGGCAAGGGCGGACGATTCGGGGGCTTTGCCGTGGCGTATGGTTACGAGAGTCTGAACTGCTGGGAAAACGAACCTATCCCGGGATGATGGCAGAGGGGGGCGCAGGACTGCTACCAGCTCTTCTTGAAGCCCGCCGTCAGGCTCTTGTTGATCGCGCCCTGCGAGGTCTCGCCGACCGAGCCGGAGACGGTGACGTTGTCGAACAGCTTTTGCTCGGCGCCGACCTTGCGCAGCCATTTGTCGTCGGTGGTCGACAGCGACTGGCCGGCGGTGATGCTGGTGCCGGTGTCGGTGAGGGTGACCTTGGCGCTCTGCTCGGTCTCGTAATTGCGCGTGATGTGGCCGCCGATGCCGGGCACCGCGGTGGTGCCCTGCTGGTTGACGCTGTAGCCGTTCTGGAGCGTCAGCGACGTGTCGCTCGACAGCGGCACCGACTTGATCAGCGACGCCCCGATCTTGCTCTGCTCGGCGCCGGGATCGACGCGGGCTTCCACCGCGGTCTTGTCCCAGATCGAGCCGGCGCCCGGCGCGGTCGCGGCCGCCCAGGCGCTGCCGGAGGATTGCGGCAGGCTGCCGCCATTGGTGGCTTTCTGCGCCAGCAGCTCGGACATCGTCCGCGGCTCGCTCGTCACCGTCATGTCGGCGCCGATGCGGGCGTCCCAGAACGAGGAGACCGACTGCTTCACCGTCACCGCGGAGGAGCCGTTGGCGTTCGCGTTCGACGACCAGTTCAGGCCGTCCTTGGCCGCGGCCTGGGCGCGCTTCTTGGCGGCCATGACGTCGTTGCCGGTACCGGCGTCGACCGCGAGTTGACTCCAGTCGAGCTTGTCGACGTCGATGCCCTTTAAAATGTCGGGGTCGTTGACGTCGGGAGCTGCGGCGGTCTCCGTGGCTTCGGTCTCGGCCTCGTCGTCAGGCGCAGCCGCCGAGAAGGGCGGGATGATCTGCGCCGAGACCGTCAGAACCGAGCCCAAAATGAATGCGGCCGCCAGCACCGGCAGCCTGGTCCAGCCAAAACCTGTCGAGAATTCCATCGTCCTGCCCGCGAGCCCAGCGCATGCCTGCCGCCACTATAATGCGGCCTTCGGTGATGACCATGCGCCATTCCGTCCGCTCAACACATGGTGATCTATCGTTGCGAAATTGTGGCGGCTCGCCTCGGCCAGAGCATGATCCGGACCCGAAGGGCCGCGCCAGCGCAAAGTGTGCAGCGGTTTTCCCTCGCGACAAACGCGGAACGCGTTTGCGCGGAGATCATGCTCAAACCACTGGAATGGCGAACCAACGGGCCGCGCGAAAGGCGCGCCCGATGACGAGCTTCGCCACGACGGCATCCGGCGGGGCTGGAGGCCAGGACGCGGGTCGGGCGAGCATCAATCATCGGTCCCGGCAAGCGGGGCCCGTTGGCGTCCCCCTCAGCCGACGCGGGTCATCTTCGGCAGATGAATGGCGCGGCCGAGTGCCTGTTCAACCAGATCGAAGGTGTCGACCAGCACGCGCATGCTGATCAGCTTGCCCGCCCTGAACTGGGCGAACTGCGCCACCCGCAAGCTGATCGGCTTGTCGGAATCCAGCGCGGTCAGCGAATAGCGCAGCATCGAGGCGGCGGAATCCACGCCGAGCATGATGCTCTCGCGGTCGAAGCGGCGGACGTGGAAATTGTCGGCGAGCTGGCGGATGACGTCGAGCACGGCGTCCCGGCCCTGGCGCGCGCCGAGGAACGGAAACATGTCGATCGGGCCGTAGATCGCCCACTCGACGTCCTCGTCGATCAGGGCCTCGATGTCCCTGAAATCCCGGTCGTTCACCGCGCGATGCAACGCGCGCGAGAAACGCCAGAGGCTGTGCTCTGTCATTTGGGGGCGTCCTGAAGCTGGCTTGCAGAAAAAACGGAAAGCAACCCCATGCACAGAAAAGGTGCGGGGGCCGCTCAATTCATTCGTATACAAATAAAATAGGCGATTTCGGCCAAAACGCAATTCACGTTTTCGCAATGCACAATTGATGCGGGTTTGTGAGATTTACAACAGAACCCCGTAATCTCCCGGTCTCTGCTCCACCTCTGCCCGTCAGAACGGGGCGAGCGCGAAGGATCATCCCCCGTCCGCCCGCGCGCCCACGATCAGCGGCCCGATCTCCCGCTCCAGCACCTGCTGCACCAGATCGTAGGAATCGATGATCTCGCGGATCTGCGCCACCAGTCCGCCCCGGAAGCTGTAGAACACCGCCATGTCGAACTGCACGACGCGATCGTTGCTGCGCTTCTTGAAGTAGGTGTGCATGTAGGTCGCGACCTCGTCGCCCTCGGCGAGGATGTGCGGCGCCCTGTAGCGGATTTCGGAATAGCGCGACCAGACGGTCTGCCACAGATCGCGCAGCTGCTGCTTGCCGTGGCGCGGCACTATGTGCGGCAGTACGTCGATCGGCGCGTGGGTAAGAAAGTCGACGTCGTCGGTGCAGCACGACAGCGCGGCCTCGATATCGCCGCGCGCAAAGCTGTCCAGCAGATGCAGCACGCGTTGCCTGTTCAGCGATCCAACCGTCATGCCGCTCCCGCCCTCGTGGGGTGTCGATTGCAAACGCCAATGCGCGCTCTGCGGGTCCAGCAATCCGCAAAAACAATGGTGTCCGGATCATATGACGCGCCGATGCAAAGCCCGGTTCATGAAATGCAATTAAAGCTTGTGTTGATGGCCGCCTGCAAGAATTCGAGCGGGCTTTCGCGTCCCGCATGACGCCGCGTGCATGCCGGTGGGCGCGTCCGCCACGCACGGCACACGGGAACCCGCGCCCGTCGGTGCTCGTTGAGACACCGAAACCGATCCGGAGACATCGATCATGAAATCCCCGCTTCTCACCGTCGCCGCAGCACTTCTGATGCTGGGCGCGACCTCCGCCGCCAACGCCAAGGGCTGCATCAAGGGCGCCGTCGTCGGCGGCGTCGCCGGCCACTATGCCGGCCATCACGGCGTCCTGGGCGCCGCCGCCGGCTGCCTCTACGGCAGGCATCACGCCAAGGAGCAGGAAAAGCAGCAGCAACAGCAGGGTCAGGTAAACGGGCAGGGGAAGTTGTAGGCGCGAACGGCACCACATGCTCCCTCGTCATTCCGGGGCGCGCGAAGCGCGAGCCCGGAATCCATAACCACGACAAGCGCGGACGATACTCCGCCGCCTACCTCTTCTTCCACCCACCCCGCCGTCCCGGCTGTCCACCCGTCGACTTCGGCGCAGGTCCGAACTCCGGCCCGGACTGCCTCGAGTCCGTCGGYTGGATGATCCGGCTCGTGCTGCCGAACGGCTTTGCCGGCAGGCTCGGGTTCTCGCGATAGGGCAACGACTCCGGCCCGTGCATCTCGTCGAGATGCGGCTTGTGCACCTTCGAGCCGCTGCCGCCGCCGCTGGCTTTCAGTGCGGAGCTCACGGTCTTTTTCTTCATCGCGCTGACGGGGAGGTTGGCGGCGTCGCCGTACTTCTTGGTGCCGGCATAGGCGCCGGCCTTGCCCTGCACGGTGCGCTGCTTGACGGTGGGGTCGTCGACCACTGCGAGCTCGGTGGCGCGCAGGCGTTTGACTTCGTCGCGGAGGCGGGCGGCTTCCTCGAAGTTCAAATCGGCGGCGGCCTCGCGCATGCGGGTTTCGAGATCGGCGAGCACGGCTTCAAAATTGTGGCCGATCGAGATGACGTCGTCGGTCATGTCGTGGCCGCCGACCTCGACCAACACGTGGTCGCGCTCGTAGACGGAGTTGAGGATGTCGCCGATCTGCTTCTTCACGCTCTCCGGCGTGATGCCATTGGCGGTGTTGTACTCGACCTGCTTTTCGCGGCGCCGGTTGGTCTCGGCGATGGCGCGCTCCATCGAGCCCGTCATCTGGTCGGCATAGAGGATCACCTTGCCGTCGACGTTGCGCGCGGCGCGGCCGATGGTCTGAATCAAGGACGTTTCACTGCGCAAAAAGCCTTCCTTGTCGGCGTCCAGAATCGCGACCAGTGCGCATTCGGGAATGTCGAGACCCTCGCGGAGCAGGTTGATGCCGACCAGCGCGTCGAAGGCGCCCAAGCGAAGATCCCTGATGATCTCGATACGCTCGATGGTGTCGATATCGGAGTGCATGTAGCGAACGCGAATACCCTGCTCATGCAGATATTCGGTGAGATCCTCCGCCATGCGCTTTGTCAGCACCGTGATCAGCGAGCGATAGCCTGCCTGGGCGGTGGCGCGGACCTCGCCGACGAGATCGTCGACCTGGGTGCGGGCGGGGCGGATATTAACGGGAGGATCAATAAGTCCGGTCGGGCGAATGACCTGTTCGACGAACACGCCGCCGCTTTCGTTCAGCTCCCAGCCGCTCGGCGTCGCCGACACCGCGACCGTCTGCGGCCGCATCATGTCCCACTCCTCGAAGCGGAGCGGGCGGTTGTCCATGCAGGAGGGCAGGCGGAAGCCGTATTCGGCGAGCGTCGCCTTGCGGCGGAAGTCGCCGCGGAACATGCCGCCGATCTGCGGCACGGTGACGTGGCTTTCGTCGGCGAACACCAGCGCGTTGTCGGGGACGTATTCGAACAGCGTCGGCGGCGGCTCGCCGGGCAGGCGCCCGGTGAGATAGCGCGAATAGTTCTCGATGCCGGCGCAGCTTCCGGTCGCCTCCATCATCTCGAGATCGAAGGTGGTGCGCTGCTCCAGCCGCTGCGCTTCCAGCAGACGGCCCTGGTCGTGTAGCTGGTCGAGCCGCTGCTTCAGCTCCGATTTGATCGACTTGATCGCCTGCACCAGCGTCGGGCGCGGCGTCACATAGTGCGAGTTCGCATACATCTTGATGAATTCGAGCTCGTCCTGCTTGTGGCCGGTGAGCGGATCGAATTCCTCGATGGTCTCGATGGTGTCGCCGAACAGATTCACGCGCCAGGCGCGGTCTTCATAGTGCGCGGGGAAGATGTCGATGACGTCGCCGCGCACACGGAACGTGCCGCGGGTGAAATCGGCCTGGGTGCGCTTGTACTGGAGCGCGACGAGGTCGGCGATCAGCTGGCGCTGGTCGATGCGCTCGCCCTTCTTCAGCGCGAACGTCATCGCGGTGTAGGTCTCGACCGAGCCGATACCGTAGATGCAGGACACCGAGGCGACGATGATGACGTCGTCGCGCTCGAGCAGGGCGCGCGTCGCCGAGTGGCGCATGCGGTCGATCTGCTCGTTGATCGACGAGTCCTTTTCTATGTAGGTGTCCGTGCGCGGGACATAAGCCTCGGGCTGATAGTAGTCGTAATAGCTGACGAAATACTCGACCGCGTTATCAGGGAAGAAGCTCTTGAACTCGCCATAGAGCTGGGCGGCGAGCGTCTTGTTCGGCGCCAGGATAATGGCGGGACGCTGCGTCTTCTCGATCACTTGCGCCATGGTGTAGGTCTTGCCCGAGCCGGTGACGCCGAGCAGCACCTGCGAACGGTCGTTGCGCTCGATGCCCTCGACCAGCTCCTTGATCGCGGTCGGCTGATCGCCCCGCGGCTCATAGTGGGACTTAAGCTCGAAGCGCACGCCGCCTTCGGACTTTTCCGGGCGCGGCGGCCGGTGCGGCGTCCACACCTTGGTGGAGCCGTCGTCCCTGCGGAACTCCGGACGGCCCTCGCGGATCAGCGATTCCAGCGCATCCGCGGTCGCCTTGACCCCGAGCGCCTCCATTTTGTTGCGCGGCGGACGCGCCAGCGCTTCCGCATCGTCCTCCTCTGTCGGCATCCCGAGCTGCCGCGCCAGTTCCGGATCGAGCGTCGGGATCGTGGCCGCGGTGCCGTAATTGGCCTGCGGCGCCTCGTCGAAGCCGCCGCTCTCCGACGCACGCGCCCCCGGCGGCTGCGGATTGGGCCGCAGCGGCATCGGCTTAGTCAGATTCTTGGCATTATCCTGCGGAAAATCTCTCGGTGTCGAGGCGCGCGCCCGGTGCGCGGCGGCCTCGCCCCCGGCGCGGCGGTCGCGCGAATTGTCCGGCGGCGGCTGCAGCCCGGTGCCCGATCCCAGCCCGGCATCGCCGCGATTGATCGCGGGATTCAGAAGTTCGGCCAGCGCCGGCCCGATCGGCTGCACGTCGGGCCGATGTGCCTTCGAGTTCGGGGCTTTGGATTTGGGGGATTTCGGGGGAGCAGGTTTCTTCGCCATGCCCCGAATATGGGACGAGTCAGCGCTTCAGAAAAGGGCGAATGCCCTTCCGTGCTCAGGCTGCTGACAGCAGGTTGGCAGCAGGAGCCATGATCGCCCCGACGCGACAAATTTGTCGTTGCGTCGGACGGCGATGGCGCTACTTTAGGTAGTGTTTATTGCGCGATGATCTGACCATTTTCATGCATCTCGGCGGCGCTTTCGGCCGCAGGCGCGGCCAGTCGCCTCAACAGCGGGTAGATTCCATGACAATCAATTTCATCCCGAACGACCCCAATGCCGTGACCGACATGCCGCAACGGCAGCAGGACGCGCGGCCCGACCGTCCGGCCGGGCGTGCAAATTTCAACTATGAGGCTCACGCGGCCGAGGCCCCGTTCGGTGTCAATCAGCGGGACTTTCTGTTCTGGCAGAGCCGGGAAGCGGCGCTCGCCGCTGTGGAGGCCTGGGAGACCTATGCCGGCAACCTCGCCAGATGGTCGCAAGGGCCTCGCATCGACATCAGCCTGACCTACAATGACGGTGAAACGGTCGGCCCCCGGCGGTTGAATGCCTATTACGACACGCAAGGTGTTCGGTTCTTCGACTTCAACGACGGCACCACAACCACCTTCTCCGCGGCCAGCACCGACACGGTCAGCCATGAGGTCGGCCACGCCCTGCTCGATTCCCAGCGGCCGGAGCTGTTCAACAGCCCGCTACCTGAGGTCGGAGCGTTTCACGAAGCGTTCGGCGACGTGGTTGCCCTGCTGACCGCGCTGTCGGACCAGGCGACGCGGATCAAGCTGCTTCAGATCACGCCCGACCTGTCCCAGCCGAATTTCGTCGAGGCGAGTTCCGAATATCTGTCGGCCGCCATTCTCAAGCAGTTCGGCAACGTCAACCCCTCGAAGCCGCGGCGGGCGCTGAATACGTTCAAATGGCAGCTGCCCAGCACCTTGCCGGCCGGCAAGTTCGAAGATCCGCCCGAATTGCTCACGCGCGAGAGCCACAATTTCAGCCGCGTCTTCACCGGCGCATTCTATGACACGCTCCGCGGCGTGTTCGCGGCGAGCGGCGCCGGCAGCGAGGCGGCGCTGCTGACCGCCGCGCAGACCTGCGGCAGGCTGTTGGTCGAAGCGGTGCGGCAGACGCCGGAGACGGCGCGATATTTTCAGTCCGTGGGCCGGGCCATGGTCAAGGCCGACGGCCAGATCAACAACGGCGCCAATCGCGAGATCATCGGCAAGGCGTTCTCCGATCACGACATCATGCTCGGCAGCGCCGCCATGACCGCGCCGACGGCGGCGTTGGCGGGGCCGCCACCCAAGATCCTGAAGGCGAGCGCCACGATCGCGCCGAGCACGCTCTCGGATCTGCGCGAGCGGATCGGCGCGAAGGGCGCCAGATTCGCGATCCGCCCGCTCGCCATGCTCGGGGAGGGCGTGGCGGAAGCGGTGCATCGGCGCGAAGTCCCGCTCGGCGATATCGACACCAGACTTCGCGGCGTGGTCGCCTTCGCGGCGGAGCCGGTTCTGATCGGCCGCTCCGGCGCCCGTGCGGCGGTGCTCGGCGCGTTGCCAGAGCACAATCGCACGGAGGACGAGGTCGGCGCCTTCGTCGAGACGCTGCTCAGGAACGGTCGCATCGAGCTCGACGGCAAGCCGAAGGCGGCCGCAAAGACGGCGAAGAAGAAAGGGCTGGTGGCCGCCGCCGCGGCCGACGATGCGTCGTCGAACAATATTCGCACCCACGTCATCCGCACGGTCGGCGGCAAAAAGGTGCTGACCCGCATCCGCTTCCTGTGCGGCTGCTGCATTTGAGGCGGCGGTCTGCGGTCAAAAGGCCGTCAAGCGGCGGCGGCGCAGAATGCGCCGCCCCTCAGAATCCGTTTCCACCCGATAGGTCGGCAGCACGGGCGATGCGGGATCGGGCGGACCGTCGGCGATCTGCTTGTTGGCCGCGAGCGACTGCACATTCAGAATGGCCTCGGCCACGTCGTCAGGACGGGGCGTCGAGTGCACCGTGGTGATGCGACCGGCCGAATCGAGGCTCGCCGCGACCTCCACCGGCAACTCAACATGCACGTCGTTGAAGCTGCCGAGGTCGGGCGAATGCAGCTGCACCAGATTGCGTGCAGTGCCGCGGAGCTTGTTCGGGCTGAGGTCCTCGATGGATTGAAGCTTCAGGCCACGGTCGGCCAAAGCGGGTCTGAACACCGCTTCGCTGTTCTTGAAACCGGCGGCGCCAATGTCCTGCGAGATCAGCAAGGGGGCCTGCGACCAGGATGTGAAATCGGTGCCATATCGCAGGGTCTTCATCCCAAGTTTGCGGCAGGCCGCTATATGCTCGGCATTTTCCGTGATGAACAGCGCCTGATTCAAGCCGCCATCGACACCGGCGCGCTTAAAGGCTGTCTCGAACACCAAGGCATCGGGCTTTCTCGCGCCGGCATGGGTCGACAGCGTCACGCGTTCCTCGACCGGTTCGAAGAAGCGCCGCAGGCCGGTCCTGTCGAGCAACTCAAGGTATTCGGCAAAGGTCGCAGCGATCGCCCGTGATGTCCGCGGTTCAGGCATCGTGTAGTCCGAGACCAGGCACACGACCAGCGGCGCGTGGTCCGCCGTCTCGAAGGTCTCGATCACGCCGAGCGCGTCCTCGACGCCGGGAAACGGTTTTTCACTGGCGGAGTCGATCAGTGTATCGCCGAGATCGAGCAGCAGAGCCTTGATCATCCGTCATGCCTCGCCTGCGCGCGCGGTTGCTGCGCCAGCATAGCAGTTGCAGGGGCCGGATGGAATTGCGATTGCGAGCGTGCGACCGGATCGCCGGTCGCGCCTTACGCCGCCGGCGGCGGGGCCTCGTCGTCGTTGCTCGCCCGGTGCGGCTCGAGGATGTCGAGATGGATCCCGCCGCAATCGGTGCAGCGCATGGTCCAGTACTCGCACCCGGCGCGGCCGCCGATCACGCGAAGCACCGCGAGATCGCCATCGCATTCGGGACATTTCGACAGCACATTGCGGGCATAGATTCTCGGCCGCGGCGTGTCTTCGAATTCGATGACTGACATGACCGGTTCCCCCTTTATGCTGCGCTGTCCCTTGGTTCGCTTGGAGTCCCGCGCTTATTCGTCGTCGTGGTCGTCGGCCCGCCGGCGGAAGCGGTCGATGTGGTGCTTGGCATCGGCGATCGCCGCGTTCTGATCCGGCCAGGCGAAACCGACTTCCATGGCCGGAAACAGCACGCCGTCGATGGCGAGGGGGCTGAGATCGGCGCGGCGGATGCGGGCATGCCAGAGGCCTTTGCCGGCCTCGAAGGATTCGATGTCAAAGCCGTCGTAGATGGTCGTCATTGTAGTCCCCAAATGTTCCGTAAGTGTCTTGTTGAAGGGTCAGGGGACCACGTTTGGCGGGTTCAGTATGTGAAGCCATTCACAAGCGGCCGGCTTTTTTGCCCAGGGCCTCGTGGAACGGGCGTCAGTTCCGCGGCGCGGCGCGGCCGATCCGCCTGGCGGGGCGTGCGGCGGGCTCCGAGGCCGCCCGCATGATCCAGCGCCGGAACGCGGCGAAGTCGCGCTGCTCGGTCTGAAAACTGCGATACAGCAGGTACCAGCGCATGCCCTTGGGAACCGAGAGATCGAACGGCGCGACCAGCCGGCCGGCGGCGAGATCGTCGTCGATATAGGGCCGGATGCCCATGGCGATGCCGAGGCCGTCGGCGGCGGCCTGGAGCGCCTGGCCGTAGAACTGGAATTCCGGTCCGCGCGCGTTGATGCGGGTGAGGTTCGCCGCCTTGAGCCAGATCGGCCAATCCTCCGGCGAATGCGTGACGCGGATCAGGCCTGGCCCTTTGAGGTCGGCGGGCCGCTTCAGGCCGGTGGCGAGGCGAGGCACGCAGACCGGCGTGAGGTCGCCGGCGAATAGCGGCTCGGCGACCAGGCCGGGCCAGTCGCCGGTGCCGAGCTTGATGCCGCAGCTCCAGTCCTCGCCGAATGGGACCTCGGCACCACCGGTGGTGAAGCGCACCTCGATGTCGGGCTCCTCGCTGCGAAACTCCGACAGGCGCGGGATCAGCCAGCGCATCGCAAAGGTGTGGCCGACGCCGATGGTGAGCACGCGGACGCTGGAGGGCGCCGTCACCTGCGCGGTGAGGCTTGCCAGCGCGTCGAAGATCGGCGTCAGCCCGCCTTGATAGGCGCGGCCTGCCTGCGTCAGCACGAGCTTGTTGGCCTTGCGCTCGAACAGCGCGACGCCAAGACGTTCCTCCAGCAGATGCACCATGCGGCTGACGGCCGCCGCCGACACGCTGAGCTCGAGCCCGGCCGCCGCAAAACTGCCGGTCCGCGCCGCCGCCTCGAATGCCTTGATGCCGTTGAGAAACAGCAGCCGCCGCAAATGACCCACCCTCAGGAAAGCTGATGCAAGGCCAAGATAACTCAGTTTGCGCAGCCGGGGCAAGCGAGGCACAAGAATGAGAGTAATTCCAAGTTGTGTTTCGGGGCCGCCGCCGCGTTCTTCGCCTCTCCCCGCACGCGGGGAGAGGCCGGAGTTTGCGAGAGCAAATTCCGGGTGAGGGGGACTCTCCGCGAGTCCCTCTGCCACCTTCCTTGCGGAGACTCCCCCTCACCCCACCCTCTCCCCGCAAGCTGGGCGAGGGAGTGATGCAGCCTTCGTCCCTTACGTGCTTGCAGGAGAATCTCTCGTGACGCCCATCATGATCGCTGCCCTTGGATTGCTGATGGTCACCACCGCGTTCCTGTCGGGGCTGTTCGGCATGGCGGGCGGGCTGATCCTGATCGGCGTGCTGCTGGCGCTGATGCCGCTGCCGACCGCGATGGTGCTGCATGCGATCACGCAGATGGCCTCGAACGGCTGGCGCGCGTTCCTGTGGCGCGCGCATATCCGCTGGCGGCCGGTCGCGAACTACATGGTCGGCGCTGCCGTCGCGCTCGCGGCCTGGTCGCTCACCCGCTATGTGCCGGACAAGCCGATGGCGCTGCTGCTGCTCGGCATCACCCCGTTCATGGCGCGGCTGCTGCCGTCGAACATCAAGCCGGATCCCGACCGTCTCTGGCAGGGCACCGTCTATGGCACGATCTGCATGGGCTTGATGCTGATGACCGGCGTGTCCGGCCCGTTGCTCGACACCTTCTTCCTCGGCGGCGATTTCGGCCGGCGCGAGAAGGTGGCGACGAAGGCGATGTGCCAGCTCGTCAGCCATTTCACCAAGCTCGTCTATTTCGGCCGCATCATCGACCAGGCCGCGAGCCTCGATCCCGTGCTCGCCGGCGTCGCGATCGCAGCCTCTATGCTCGGCACCACGCTGGCGCGGCGCATCCTCGAAGCCATGACCGACCAGCAATTCGTGGCCTGGTCGAACAAGCTGATCACCACCATCGCTTGCTACTACATCGCCTATGGCGGCTGGCTCCTGCTTCGTACCCCGGTGCTGGCGGCTTTCGACAAGGGAGGTTTGCAATGAGCGAGATGGCCGACCCGCTGGTGCTGGACTTCGTCGAATGGATCGCGCGCGAGCCGCGCGCCTATGCCGAGGTGATCGCGACCTGGAAGACCTCATGCCCGCGTCTCACGATCTGGGAAGACGCCGCCGAGCGCGGCTACGTCACCCGCGAAACGATTGCAGGCGTGGGGCTGATCATCGCGGTGACGACGGACGGCGAGAAGTTGCTGCGCACGAACGGGCGGTGACACACACCTCCGCCGCCACATCGTCATTGCGAGCGCAAGCGAAGCAATCCAGAATGGGAGACCCTCACCCTGAGGAGCGCGCATCTTGCGCGCGTCTCGAAGGGCGAGGCCGAGATCGGGCCTTCATCCTTCGAGACGCGCGTTCCGCGCTCCTCAGGATGAGGCTCTGGCAGGGAAGGCCTTTCATGTCGCTCAAGCTCTTCGAACTCGTCGGTACCGATGCCGCGCGCCCGTTCAGCCCATATTGCTGGCGCACGCGGATGGCGCTGGCGCACAAGGGGCTGTCGGCGGAATCGCTGCCCTGGCGCTTCACCGAGAAGGGCGCGATTTCGCCGCACGGCTCGGAGAAGGTCCCGGTGCTCCTGCATCATGACAAGCCCGTGATCGATTCCTGGGCGATCGCGAACTATCTCGAAGACAATTTTCCAGACCAGCCGTCGCTGTTCGGCGGCGAGGGCGGCCGCGCCATGGCGCGCATGCTCAATGCCTGGGGCGACATCGCCATCGTCGGCGGCCTCTCTCTGCTGATCGTCGCCGACATCCCGAAAAACCTCGGCCAGGTCGACGCCGCCTATTTCCGCCAGTCGCGTGAGGCGCGGTTCGGCAAGCCCCTGGAAGAGGTCCAGGCGAGCCGCGAGACCGGCGTCGTCGCGTTCCGCAAGTCGCTCGAAGTAATGCGGCAGACGTTCAAGACGCAGGCCTATCTCGGCGGCAGCGCGCCGAACTATGCCGACTATATCGTGTTCGGCGGTTTTCAATGGGCGCGTGTGGTGAGCCCGTTCAGGCTGCTGGAAGTGGATGATCCCGTCTATGCGTGGCGCGAAAAACTGCTCGACGCGTTCGACGGCATGGCGCGGAAGTCGCCGGGGCACGCGGTGTAAGGCAGGCTCTCTCGACACCGTCGTCCCTGCGAACGCAGGGACCCATACCGCGTGATCTGAATGTTGCGGATGGTCGCATACCGAACGACGAGTCTTCGCCAAACGCCTTCCTGTGGTTATGGGTCCCTGCGTCCGCAGGGACGACACCGAGGTTGTGGCGATCCTCTCACGCTTAACGAGCCGCGCTCACCGCCTCCGCCGCCGCCTTCCTCAGACACTCCCGGCACAAACAATCCTCGCCCTTGACCGGCATCGGCAGGCGCGCCGTTTCCTCCGCGCACCAGCAGGTGCCCGAGAGATCGCAGCCGAATTCGGTGCCGCAACGGGAGCAGGCGAGGCGGCGCGGTTCCGGCAAGGGAAATTCGGAGGGAAATTCTTTCGGATTTGTCATGATTTGCCCAAAGGCTTCGCCGTCATTTTCATGCCGGGTTCATCTCCCGCTACGGTATATTAGGCGCTGCGCTCAGACTCGGA
Organism: Bradyrhizobium sp. 2TAF36; assembly: GCF_052114925.1. Classification (NCBI taxonomy): domain Bacteria; kingdom Pseudomonadati; phylum Pseudomonadota; class Alphaproteobacteria; order Hyphomicrobiales; family Nitrobacteraceae; genus Bradyrhizobium; species Bradyrhizobium sp. 2TAF36. The sequence goes on from NZ_JBFRFR010000031.1 coordinate 47,068, forward strand.
AAGCGGTTGGCAACGCGCGAAGGACACATCGATGGCCCGCGATTCGCAAGCTGCCCTCGTCGCGCTCAACCGTTTCGGTTTCGGAGCGCGCGGCGGGGCGTCCGGCGATCTCATCAACGCGGCCTCCGATCCGCGCGGCTTCGTGAAGGCGGAACTCGCGCGCCCCAACGGCGTGCTGCTGGAGGCGCCGGGCCTGCAATCGACACCGCAGCTGGGCCAGGCCGTGTTCGCCTATCAGGACCAGGTCAAGCAGGCGCGCGAGGCCGCAAAGGCTGCTGCGCCCGCTGAAGGGGCGCAGCAGGCACCGGCCGATCCGAAGCCGGGGCTGCGCCGCAATCTCTCGCTCAATGCGGCCGCGACCGAGATCGCCGGCCAGATGGCGGAGGCCAAGCCCGCCGACAATGCGGCGAAACCGGACGCCATGCAGCCCAACGCTGCCGCGCCCCCTGCCGCCAAGCCCGCGCCGCAGCCGCTCAACGTGATCCAGAAAACCTTTCGTGCCGAGGCGCTGGCGCGGTTGCAGCGCGCGACGCTGGTCGAGTGCGGCTTCACCGAGCGGCTGGTGGTGTTCTGGTCCAACCATTTCTGCATCTCCGCGAGCAAGGGCGAGCTGGCGCGGATCTGGGCCGGCGCGTTCGAGCGCGAGGCGATCCGGCCGCATGTGCTCGGGCGCTTCGCCGACATGCTGAGGGCGGTCGAGCAGCATCCGGCGATGCTGTTCTTCCTCGACAACCAGCAATCGCTCGGGCCGGACTCGCGCGCCGGGCAAAACCGCAAGCGCGGGCTGAACGAAAATCTCGCGCGCGAGATCATGGAGCTGCATACGCTCGGCGTCGGCGGCGGCTACACACAGGACGACGTCACCTCGCTCGCGCGCATCATCACCGGCTGGACCTTTGCCGGAAGGCAGGGGCAGCTCGGCACGCCCGGCTCCTTCGCGTTCAACGCCAACGCGCATCAGCCCGGGCCGCAGATGTTGCTCGGCAAGACCTACGAGCCGACCGGACTCGCGCAAGGCGAGGCCGCGCTCGCCGACATCGCGCGCCACCCTTCGACCGCCAATTTCATCGCCACCAAATTCGTCCGCCATTTCGTTGCCGACGATCCGCCGCCGGCCCTCGTGGCGCGATTGCGCGACGTCTTCGTCAAGACCGACGGTGATCTCAAGGCGATGGCGACGGCGCTCGTCGATTCCGACGAAGCGTGGAAGGCGCCGCTGACCAAGATGCGCTCGCCCTACGACTTCGTGGTCGCGAGTGGCCGGCTGCTCGCGCGCGTGCCGGAGGATCCCGGCGGCTATCTCAACAATCTCAATCTGCTCGGCCAGCCACTGTGGTCGCCGGCCGGTCCCAATGGCTTCCCGGATACCAGCGCGGCCTGGGCCGCACCCGAAGGCATCAAGCTCCGGCTCGACATCGCGGCACAAATGGGCGCGCGGCTTGGGCCCAATATCGATCCGCTCGACTTGCTCGAATTCGCCGCCGCTGATGCGGCGTCCATCGAGACGCGCAAAACCATCGAACGGGCGGAATCGCGCCAACAGGCATTGGCGCTGCTGCTGATGTCGCCGGAAATGCAGAGGAGATGATGATGATCGACTGCGTCGAGAACCGGCTCCTCACCTCGCGCCGCGGCCTCCTGCTCGGCGGCGCATCCTTCGCGGCATGGGCTTATTTGCCGAAATTCGCGCGCGCGGCCGGCGGGCGCGATCCGCGCTTGATCGTGGTGATCCTGCGCGGCGCGCTCGACGGGCTCTCGACCGTCGCGCCGCTCGGTGACCCCGATTATGCCGGCCTGCACGGCTCGATCGCGCTTGCCGCCGACGGCGCGCATCCCGCCATCATGCTCGATCCTTTCTTCGCGCTGCATCCGGCGATGCCGGAATTCGCGCGCATGTATCGCGACATGCATGCCGCGGTGATCCATGCTGTTGCGACGCCCTATCGCGACCGCTCGCATTTCGATGGCCAGGACGTGCTCGAAAGCGGCTATACCGGCCCCGGCCGCGTGCAATCCGGCTGGCTCAATCGCGCGCTCGAAGCGCTGCCGCGCGGCGAGCGTGTGTCGAGCGGGCTCGCGGTCGGGCCGACCACGCCACTGGTGCTGCGCGGCAATGCGCCGACCGTCGGCTGGGCGCCGGTGGCGCTGCCGCAAGCCGACGACGACACCGCGATGCGGCTGGTCGATCTCTATCGCCACCGCGATCCCGCGCTGGCTTCCGCGCTGTCGCAGGGCCTCCAGCTAGAGAAGGCCGCGAGTGGCGACGACATGAAGCCGAAGCCCGGCAATCAGGTCGCGCAGATGCGCCAGGTCGCGCGCGGCGCCGCAAAACTGATGGCGGCCGACGACGGCCCTCGCATTGCCGCGCTCGCCTTCGACGGCTGGGACACGCATGCCAATGAAGGCGGTCCGGTCGGGCGTCTGGCCTTCCTGCTCGGCGGCCTCGATGGCGCGCTTGCCGAGTTCGAAAGCGGCCTCGGCGAGCGCTGGCGCGACACCGCAATCGTCGTCGCCACCGAGTTCGGCCGCACCGCGCGCATCAACGGCACCGACGGCACCGATCACGGCACCGGAACGATCGCGCTGCTCGCCGGCGGCGCAGTGAAAGGCGGCCGCGTCATCTCCGACTGGCCCGGCCTCAAGCTCGCCAACCTCTACGAAGGCCGCGACCTCAAGCCGACCACGGATTTGCGCTCGGTAATCAAGGGCGTGCTGCAGGGACAGTTCGGCCTGTCCGATCGCGTGCTGGCGGAGACGGTGTTCCCGGACAGCGCCGCTGCGCGGCCGATGAAGGGACTGGTGGTGTAATAACAGCCACCGTCATTCCGGGCCCGCGCCTTGCGGTGTGTCCCGGAATGACGACATGATGAGCCGAGCATCAGGAGATCACCCCCATGTACATCGCCATGAACCGCTTCCGCGTCACCAAGGGCTCTGAAACCGCTTTCGAACAGGTCTGGCTCTCGCGCGACACGTTTCTCGACGGGGTGCCGGGCTTCGTCGAATTCCATTTGCTGCGCGGCCCCGAGCTCGAGGACCACACGCTTTATGCCTCACACACGATCTGGGCGAACCACGCCGCGTTCGAGGCCTGGACCAAGTCGGAGGCGTTTCGCGCGGCGCATCAGCGCGCTGGCGATAACAAGCCACTCTATCTCGGCCATCCCCAGTTCGAAGGCTTTGAGGTGATGCAGACGGTGGGACGCGGCGCGAAGTAACGCGCCGCGCTTTAAACATCAGCCCTGCGTGATCTTGTCGATCTCCGCCATCTCATCGGCGCTGAGCTTCCACGCGATCGCCTTGACGTTCTGCTCGATCTGCTCGACGCGGGTGGCGCCCGCGATGACGCTCGAGACCTGCGGGCGGCCGGCGAGCCACGAGAAGGCGAGCTCGAGCATCGAGTGTCCGCGCGCTTGCGCAAAGGCCTGCAGCTTCTCGACGATCGCCTCGTTGCGCGGGGTGACGTAGCGGTCGCGCAGTCGCGGAGTTTGGCCAAAGCGGGTGTCGCCGGGTGCGGACTCACCCTTTTTGTATTTGCCAGTCAGAAGTCCGCTTGCGAGCGGGAAGAACGGCAACAGGCCGAGCTTGTATTCCGTTGCTGCCGGCAGCAGGTCCTTCTCGATGTCGCGCACGACCAGGGAATATTCGTCCTGGCAGGAGACGAAGCGGCTGACATTCATCGCGCGCGCGACGTACTCGGCCTCGGCGATCCGCCACGCGGGAAAGTTCGAATTGCCGATGTAGCGGACCTTGCCCTGGCGGACGAGATCGTCGAGCGCGCGGAGACTCTCCTCGATCGGCGTCAGCGGGTCATAATCGTGCTGCTGGTAGAGATCGATGTAATCGGTCTTCAGCCGCTTCAGGCTCGCGTCCACGGCCGCCATGATGTAGCGGCGCGAAGCGCCCTGCTTGGTTCCGTCCTCCGCCATCGGCTTCGAGTATTTCGTCGCCAGCACGATGTCCTTGCGGCGATCGCCCAACACGGCGCCGAGCACGTTTTCCGAGCCGCCCATGGCCGAATAGATGTCGGCGGTGTCGAACAGCGTGATGCCGAGATCGAGCGCGCGATGGATCACCTTGCGCGAGGCCTCCAGGTCGATGCGCTGGCCAAAATTGTTGCAGCCGAGCCCGACCGCGGACACGCGCAGGCCGGAGGCGCCGAGATTACGAATTTCCATGGGAGGTCCTGTCAGGAGAAAGCGGGCCATTGTGGCTGCGCTGCCCGCTAGCGGCAAGGCGTCGCCTTGCGTTGCTGCCATGCTGCCGGGAACTGAAGCCAAAAAAATGCGGCCCCTGTCAGACGCGGCGACTGACGGGGACCGCTTTGGGGCGCTTGATCGGTGACGGGGGGCCTGATCAGACGCAGGTGCAACGTAGTCCCGCTATGTTACGCGCGGGTGACAGGCAGAGTTATCCACAGGGACTGCGCGACTGCCGCGATCAGAAGATCTTGCGATAGACGATGAAGCCGGAGCGCTCGGCGACCTTGTCGTACAGGCTCTGCGCCGTGACGTTGGTCTCGTGCGTCTGCCAGTAGACCCGCGGGGACCCCGCGAGCTTTGCGCGCTCGTAGACGTCGTAGATCAGCGCCGAGGCGACGCCCTTGCCGCGCGAGGCCTCCAGCGTGAACAGGTCCTGCAGATAGCAGGACGGTTCGATCGCCGTGGTGCTGCGGTGAAACAGATAGTTCGTCATGCCGAGCAGCTTGCCGTCGCTCTCGGCGACCAGCCCATGCACCGGTTCATAGCCATCGAAGAAGCGCTGCCACGTCATCCGCGTGATTTCGGGGGCCAGCGCGGTCGGGCCGGAGCGGCCGTAGAAAGCGTTATAGCCATCCCACAACGGCAGCCATTGATCGTAGTCCTGTTTCGTGACGGAGCGAATGGTGAGCGACATGTGGGTTTCCGCGATCTCGGAGGACGCAAGGCGATGAAGCGTCCTTCATACGTGATGATCGCACTGCCGATCAATCGCGCCGTCGCATCACTCCGCGACGCGCAAGTACCGCATCAGCCTGCGGCCCGCGGGATCGCGCAGCGAGCGGTAGTACTCGGCGCGCGCGGGCGGGTCGGTGTGGCGCACGAGGTCGGTCACGGGCGTGTAGCCCAGCATGCGCCCGCCATCGGGCAGGACGGCGCAGACGAAGCGCAGCACCTCGCCATTGCGCAAGGCGATGTTGATCGGCGTGGCATCGCCGATCCGCACCATTTGCATCCGCTGCGCGATGAAGGTGCCGAGCTCATCCTCGGGCAGCTCGAACGCGCCGGTGTCGCGACCGTGATACATCAGCGCAATGAAGGGCGGCTTGCCGTCGGCCACTTCGTCCGGCAGCGCAAAATAGTCGCGAAATGCGCGGTTGATGAATTCGGCACGCGTTTCGGCGTCGAGCAGCACGATGCCGATATCGACCTGGTCGAGCGCGGCCGACAGCCGCGCGGCGGTGGCGTGGCTCTGGCGCTCGGCGGCGAATGTGCCGAGCAGCCGCTCGCGCATCAGGCCGGTGATTGCGGCCGTGCCGGCAGTCGTCACGGCGAGGAGGCCGAGCCGGACCAGATCCGCCGCCGCATAGCCCGGCAGGGCCCGATGGGCCAGAAAGAACAACGCCGCGCCGATCACCGCGACGGCGGCGCTGGTCATGGCGGAAGCGAGACCCGACAGTGAGCCGGCGAGCGCCACGATGCAGACGAACAGGGGCGCAGGCGAGGGAACATGGATATAGCGATCGAGCAGGATCGCCAGCAGCGCAATTGCCGCTGTCAGCGCCGGACCGGAGATCGCACGCCATCCGAACCGCATGGGCCAGTCTCGCTCCTCCCGAACGAGGTAAGGCCGCAACACTGGCCGATCGTTGCGCCCATGCGATGCGATTTCATGCGGTGCGCTTAAGGAGCACTTGCCGGCAAGGGCAAAGCTTTCGGATGATTTTAGGCCAAATGCGCGTGCCTGAGGCGCTGCTGCTGCGCCGGCGCATTCAGCGTCGACGTCCCCGAGCTCTTGCGCACGCCGGTGAAAATCAACAGCGATGCCGCGACCAGGATGGCCGCAGTCAGGGTGATCGCAACGACTACCACAGGCGATTTCATCGGTGTCCTGTCGCGATGCCGGTCGGCGCGGGCCGCGTGGCACCTTGAAGGCGGGTCCGGGATGAAACGGGGATCAGACCGGCAGACCCATCGCCATGGTCGCCTTGGTCGACAGCACAGTCAGGGTGACGATCAGGCACAGCGAGAGCGCGGCGACGGCGAGCGCGTTGGTCAGCCGGGAAGACGAAACGGTAGCGGTTTGGCCCCGAAAGCCTGCCGTGCCGGACGCCCGAATCATGGTCTAAATCCTTCAACGTGCGAGCGAATCACCCGCGACTCGAACAATTTCCCCGTTTTAACCGGCAATATTGGGGCGGCCATAGCGTCGAAAATGGCGAGAATGCGGCATAGGCTGTCCTTATGCCCGCTATTCCCGGAGCCAGCGCGCCGTCAGGCGCCCGCCGCGATACTGGCGGGGTCGTCGACGTCGGCGGGCCGCCAGTCCATCGCCACGAAGCCGGGTGCAGCTTCCACGCGCTTCAGCCAGTCCCGGATCGCCGGGAAGGTCGAGAGGTCGTAGTCGCAGCGCTCGGCGAGGTGGGTGTAGCCGTAGAGCGCGATGTCGGCGACCGTGAGCTGGCGGGCGGCGAAATAGGCGTTGGTCTTGAGGTGGTTCTCCATCACCTGGAGCGCGCCATAGCCGCGCTCCATCCAGTCTTCCAGGGAGTGGGTCTGGAGATCGCGGCCGCCCTTGACCAGCGACAGCCAGAAATAGGCGGCGCCGATGTTCGGCTCGAGCGCGTGCTGCTCGAAGAACATCCATTGCAGCGCCTCGGCGCGGTCAATGCGGTTCTCGGGCGCAAGCGGCGTGCCGACCGCGACGTACCAGAGGATGGCGTTGGACTCGGCGAGATAGCGGTCGTCGCCGACCTCGAGCAGCGGCACCTGTCCCGACGGGTTCTTGGTCAGAAAGTCGGGCGTGCGACTCTCGCCGCGCAGAATGTCCACCTCGACTGCTTCGTAAGGCACGCTCAACAGGGCCAGCGCAAGGCGGACCTTGTAGCTGTTGCCGGAGCGTTGCATCGAATAGAGCTTGTACATTCTGGAGTTCGTTCCGAGGACGGGAAGGCGCGGTGTTCGTTGCCCCGCACCGCGGCTAAACAATGATGCCGTTGCGAATCCGCCGCAAGACCCGCGCCATAGAAAAACTCGAAAACCCTACCGCACCGCAATGCCGCGAAAGATCATTTTCGTGCGACGCTGCAAATCAGATCACGCTTGCGTTAGCGCGCGGCCGCACGTTCGTGCGGGACGGTTGAACGATCGTGATCGCCTCGGCCGCTGACGGCCAAAGTCTTTCAAAGCAAATCGCTCAAAGGTTGTCTCAAGCGTCCTGTCGAGCGTCAGACTGCCGTCAGCTTCATGGCGGCGCGCAACGCGCAAAATTGCTCCGAGGACAGGCCTTGCCGGATATGAGGGATTCCGGCGGCAAAGTTACGGAAAATTGCGGGAAATCGCGCCTTGAAACGCTCCAGATCCGTAAACTTTTTCGAGATCGGACCGAAGTTTCTTGCAGCGCAGCGGCACACGTTTTAGGGTGGCTCATTCCCACAATCGGAGTCGTGAGGCCAAAGGGTTCACGACGCTTGTCAGGAGATGACGATGTCCTTCCTTGCCGCTGCGCTCGACCGTGTGAAGCCGTCCGCGACCATCGCGGTCACGGATAAAGCACGTGCGCTGAAAGCGGCGGGCCGCAACGTCATCGGCCTCGGCGCCGGCGAGCCCGACTTCGACACGCCCGCCAACATCAAGCTGGCTGCGATCCATGCCATCGAAGCCGGCAAGACCAAGTACACCGCCGTCGACGGCATTCCCGAGCTGAAGGAAGCCATCATCGGCAAGTTTCAGCGCGAGAACGGCGTGGCCTACAAGCCGAACCAGATCATCGTCGGCACCGGCGGCAAGCAGGTGCTGTACAACGCGCTGATGGCGACCATCAATCCGGGCGACGAGGTGATCATCCCCGCGCCGTACTGGGTCAGCTATCCCGAGATGGTGGCGCTCGCCGGCGGCGAGCCGGTGCCGGTGGTCTGCACCGCCGCGACCGGCTTCAAGCTGCAGGCCGAGGCGCTCGAGCGCGCGATCACGCCGAAGACCAAATGGGTGATCCTGTGCTCGCCGTCGAACCCGACCGGCGCGGCCTACACCAGGACCGAGCTGAAGGCGCTCACCGACGTGCTGGTCAGGCATCCGCATGTGTGGGTGATGACCGACGACATGTACGAGCACCTCGTCTATGACGACTTCCAGTTCACCACGGTCGCGCAGGTCGAGCCGAAACTCTACGACCGCACGCTCACCGTGAACGGCGTGTCGAAGGCCTATTGCATGACCGGCTGGCGCATCGGTTACGCCGGCGGTCCGGCGCAGCTGATCAAGGCGATGTCGACGATCCAGTCGCAGTCGACCTCGAACCCGTCGTCGATCGCACAATGGGCCGCGGTGGAAGCGCTGAACGGTCCGCAGGACTTCATCCCCGCCAACAACAAGGTGTTCAAGGAGCGCCGCGACCTCGTGGTCTCCATGCTCAACCAGGCCAAGGGCATCGAGTGCCCGCGTCCCGAAGGCGCGTTCTACGTCTATCCCTCCTGCGCCGGCACCATCGGCAAGACCGCACCGTCGGGCAAGGTGATCGACAATGACGAGACCTTCGTGACCGAGTTGCTGGAGACCGAAGGCGTCGCCGTGGTGCAGGGTTCGGCCTTCGGCCTCGGCCCGGCGTTCCGCATCTCCTACGCGACCAAGACCTCGGATCTCGAAGACGCCTGCAAGCGCATCCAGCGCTTCTGCGGTAATCTCCGCTGAGCCTGTCGCGAATACCTATCGAAAAGGCCCGCCTCCGGCGGGCCTTTTTATTGTTTGCACGCTTATCGTCACGCGTGATCTGGCACCACCACGGCTGTTGTGGCATAGACCATCGCGCAACACGGGTGGGGCGCTCTCTCTGCTCGCATCACATTCATCGCCGGAGATATTCATGCGCCGTTCGTTCATCCTCGCCGGGCTCGCCGCGGCCAGCCTCGTTGCCTCCGTCGCAAACAGCAGCGCGCAGCAGCAGCGGATGGTCCGGGTCGGCGTGCTCGAATGCCGCGGCGGCGCCAGCGTCGGCTTCATCGTGGGATCGGTGACCCATCTCGGCTGCGTCCTGCGTGCCGACGGTTTGCCGGAGGATCGCTACGTCGCGACCATCCGTAAAGTGGGCCTCGACATCGGCATCACCCAGGAGACCACGCTTGCATGGGGCGTGTTCGCGCCGGTCGATCGGCTCGGCCCCGGTGATCTCTCGGGCAACTATGCCGGCGCGCAGGGCAGCGCCTCAGTCGGCGTCGGTATCGGTGGCAACGCGCTGGTCGGTGGCTCCAACAATTCGATCGCGCTCCAGCCGCTCAGCGTACAGGGCCAGGTCGGCCTCAACGTCGCCGCCGGCCTCGAGAGTCTGGAACTCCGTCCGGGTCGTTGACAATTTCGCGTGTGCAGATCGCGTCGGTCCGACGCGATCTCGGCAACGACGCACCGCAGCGATTTTTGATGCTTGCCAAATCTCGGGGACGGGCAGAGCATCGGCGTTTGCCGACCCAATCATGGGCCGAGCTCCACACCAAGGAGGCGGCGAATGGGACAAGACGTCAGAAGTCCCCGAGGTCCACGGTGCATCGCACTGGTGGGCCCATTCCAAAGCGGTAAAACCACACTTCTCGAAGCAATACTGGCGCGAACGGGCGCAATCCCCCGCGCCGGCAGCGTCGACGCCGGAACATCCGTCGGCGACGCCTTCCCGGAGGCCCGTCATCACAAGATGACCGTCGGCCTGACTGCCGCCACCACGAGTTTCATGGGCGACAGCTACACCTTCCTCGATTGTCCCGGTTCCGTTGAGTTCGCCCACGACATGCGCGCAGCGCTTCCCGCTGTCGACGCCGCGGTCGTGGTCTGCGAGGCCGACGAGAAGAAGCTGCCGCAGCTTCAGATCATCCTGCGCGAGCTTGAGGAGCTGAAGATCCCGCGTTTCCTGTTCCTCAACAAGATCGACCGCGCCAACAAGCGCATCCGCGAGACGCTGGCGACACTCCAGCCCGCCTCGCGCGTACCGCTGGTGCTGCGCCAGATCCCGATCTGGAAGGGTGAGCTGATCGAGGGCTTCGTCGATCTCGCGCTGGAACGTGCGTTCGTCTACCGCGAGCACAAGGCCTCCGAGGTGGTCGCGCTCGAAGGCGGAGATCTCGATCGTGAGAAGGAGGCCCGCTTCTCGATGCTGGAGAAGCTCGCCGATCACGACGACGCGCTGATGGAGCAACTGCTCGAGGACATCCAGCCCCCGCGCGATGCGGTGTTCGACGATCTCGCCCGCGAATTGCGCGAGGGGCAGATCTGCCCCGTGCTGCTGGGTGCCGCCGCGCGCGAAAACGGCGTGCTGCGCCTGATGAAGGCCCTGCGCCACGAGGCGCCCGGCATCGAGGAGACTGCAAAGCGTCTCGGTGTGCCGGCCAGCAAGGAGGCGCTCGGCTACGTCTTCAAGACGCTGCATTCGCAGCACGGCGGAAAGCTGTCGCTGACGCGATTGCTCGCCGGCCATCTCGACGACGGAGCCACGCTGCAATCCGCCTCCGGCGGGAGCGGTCGCATCTCCGGCATCCTCGCCGTCAACGGCGCCTACGATACCAAGCGTGCCGCGGCCGAAGCCGGCGACACGGTTGCGCTCGCCAAGGTCGACCCGATCAAGACCGGCGACACGGTCTCGAGCGGCAAGTCCCCGCCGGCTGCGCTGTTCGCCCCGGAGCCGACGCCGCCGGTGCTCGCGATCTCGGTCGCCGCTACCGATCGCAAGGACGACGTCAAGCTCGGCCAGGCCCTTGCCCGGCTGCATGAGGAGGATCCTTCGCTCGGCGTCGTGATGAACGCCCAGACCCACGACACCGTGCTGTGGGGCCAGGGCGAAATGCATCTGCGCGTGGCGAGCGAGCGGCTGCGCGACCGCTTCGGCGTCAAGATCACCTCGCATCCACCCGCGATCGGCTACCAGGAGACCATCCGCAAGCCGATCGTTCAGCGCGGCCGCCACAAGAAGCAGTCCGGCGGTCACGGTCAGTTCGGCGATGTCGTGCTCGACATCAAGCCGCTGCCGCGCGGCGAGGGCTTCAAGTTCACCGAGAAGGTGGTCGGCGGCGCGGTGCCGCGCAACTATATCGGCGCGGTGGAAGAGGGTGTTGTCGACGGGCTCACACGCGGCCCACTCGGTTTCCCCGTCACCGATCTGCAGGTGACGCTGACCGACGGCTCCTATCACAGCGTCGACTCCTCCGACCTCGCCTTCCGGACGGCGGCGCGGGTCGGACTCAACGAAGGCCTGCCGCAATGCCAGTCGGTGCTGCTGGAGCCGATCCACGTGGTCGAGATCGTCTGCCCGACCGACGCCACCGCCAAGATCAACGCGATCCTGTCGGCGCGGCGCGGCCAGATCCTCGGCTTCGACACCCGTGACGGCTGGAGCGGATGGGACTGCGTCCGCGCCATGATGCCAGAAGCGGAGATCGGCGAGCTGATCGTCGAGCTGCGTTCGGCCACGGCTGGAGCCGGCAGCTTCACCCGTCAGTTCGACCACATGGCCGAGGTGACCGGCCGCGCCGCCGACCAGATCATCGCCGCGCATCAGCACGCGGCGTGATGTAAGGGAAGCACGGCTCTCTCACTCCCTCTCCCCGTTCTTTACGGGGAGAGGGGCTGTTTCCGCGCGCACCGTGAAAACTGGACTCACACAGCCTCCTCCTCTCCGTCATTGCGAGCGCAGCGAAGCAATCCAGAGTCTTTCCGCGGAGGGATTCTGGATTGCTTCGTCGCTTCGCTCCTCGCAATGACGGTGGAGACGGACGGGTCGTACGGCAAACTCCCTTGCGTTCGCCTTGCAATGATGTATTTTACATCATTGTACATGCTCCAGATATCACTTATAAACTCTGATACGTGAGGCCACGGTGATCACGTCGTTCCAGATGCGGGCAGCCCGCGCGCTGCTTGGCATTGACCAGAAAGCCCTGGCCGAGCTCGCCGGCGTTTCGCTGCCGACCATCCAGCGGATGGAGGCCAGCACCGGCAATGTGCGCGGAGTGGTCGAGACCTTGATCAAGGTGGTCGAGGCGTTCGACCGGGCCGGCGTCGAGCTGATCGGCGAGCAGGCCCGCAGCGACAGCGGCGGGCGGGGCGTTCGCCTGAAGGAGCCGGGACCGCCGCGCCGCGTGGGAGCATGATCGCGTTGATCGTGCTCGGGATGAGCTAGCGCATCGTCGCACGCGCGCGCTGCACGATGCACCGGAGCATTGTGGGCAGCGGAGCACTCTGCGGACATGAGCATCACTGGCGAACACGCAGGCAAGCTGCATCAGCTGCGTCGACCGACCTTTGCCGAACTCTATCTCCCCAAGCTCGTCACCGTCTGGCGCGAAGGCTACGGCCTCGCGGATCTCCGCGCCGATGTGTTCGCGGGCCTGACGGTTGCCATCGTCGCGCTGCCGCTGTCGATGGCGATCGCAATCGCCTCGGGCGTGACGCCGGACCGCGGGCTCTACACCGCTGTCGTCGGTGGCTTCATCGTGTCGCTGCTCGGCGGCAGTCGCTTCCAGATCGGCGGGCCCGCCGGCGCCTTCATCGTGCTGGTCGCGGTCACCGCGGAGCGGCACGGCGTCGACGGCGTCATCCTCGCCACCCTGATGGCGGGCATGGTCCTGATCGCCGCGGGCCTGTTGCGGATCGGCACCTACATCAAGTTCATTCCCTACCCCGTCACGGTCGGCTTCACCGCGGGCATCGCCGTGATCATCTTCGCCAGCCAGCTCCGCGATCTCGGCGGGATCACGCTGGCCGGGAAAGAGCCCAGCGAATTCGTGCCGAAACTCGTTGCGCTCGCCGCAGGCCTGCACACGATCAATCCCTCCGCCGTCGCGGTCGCGATCGTCAGCATTGCCGTCATCGCCGGCCTGCGGCGCTGGCGGCCGTCCTGGCCCGGCATCCTGATCGCGGTCGTGCTCGCGGCGGTCGCGACTGCCGTGCTGTCGCTGCCGGTCGAAACCATCGGCAGCCGGTTCGGCGGCATTCCGCGCGAATTGCCGTCGCCGGCTCTGCCGGCGTTCTCGTTTGCGAAGACGATGGCCGTGCTGCCGGATGCGATCTCGTTCGCGCTGCTCGCCGCCATCGAATCGCTGCTGTCGGCGGTGGTGGCCGACGGCATGACCGGTCGCCGCCACCGCTCCAATTGCGAGCTGGTGGCGCAAGGCGCGGCCAACATCGGCTCGGCGTTGTTCGGCGGCATCTGCGTCACCGGCCTGATCGCGCGCACCGCCACCAACATCCGCGCCGGCGGACGCGGGCCGCTCGCGGGCATGCTGCATTCGGTCTTCCTGCTGCTGTTCATGCTGATCGCAGCGCCGCTCGCGAGCTACATCCCGCTGGCCGCGCTGGCCGCCGTGCTCGTCGTCGTCGCCTGGACCATGGCGGAGAAGCACGAATTCGCAACGCTCTTGCGCTCATCCTGGGGCGATGCCGTCGTACTGCTTGCGACCTTCCTGCTCACCATCTTCCGCGACCTGACCGAAGGCATCCTGGTCGGGTTCGCGCTCGGCGCGGTGCTGTTCATCCACCGCATGGCGGAGATGACGGGCATCGAGGAGCGCTCCCCGCTGGTGGCCGCCGATCGTCCCGATGACGGCAATGGCGAGCGCGTGCCTTACGATCCCGCGCTCGCCATCGATCGCGACGTGCTGGTCTACCGCATCACCGGCGCGTTCTTCTTCGGTGCCGCCTCGGCAATCGGAAACGTGCTCGACGGCATCGCCGACCAGCGCAAGGGTCTTGTGGTCGATTTCGCCGCGGTGCCGTTCCTGGATTCGACGGCCGCCAACGTGCTCGGTCGCGTCGCCGTCAAGGCGCACCGCCACGGCATCCGGCTGTTCATCACGGGGGCGTCGCCCGCGGTTCGCCGCGCGCTGCTCACCCACGGCGTGACGCCGCCGCGTGCGCGCTATCGCGCGACGATCGCGCGTGCCGTCGCCGACATCAAGGGAGGCGCGGCGCGGCCCGTGGCCGATGACGCGGCCGCGACCTGACGGCAGCGCACTTCTCAAGCCGGCCGATTTGATCGAGACTGCCGCGTCACGGCGGTGGTGCAGGGAATGCTGGATTCGCGTCGCAATATTGCGCTGGCCTGCACGCTCAGCATGCTGGCGGGCTATGTCGACGGCATCGGCTTCCTGCATCTCGGCGGCCTGTTCGTCTCGTTCATGAGCGGCAACTCCACGCGTCTCGGCGTCAGCCTTGCCGAAGCGCAGTGGTGGCAGGCCGCCAGCGCCCTGGGCCTGATCGCGCTGTTCGTGGCCGGAGCTGCGGCCGGCAGCCTCGTCGTGCTCGGCGGCGGGGCCGAGCGGCAGCCCTGGCTGCTCCTCATTGAAACCGGGCTGCTTGCGGGTGCCGGACTTTGCCATGCCTACGGCCTGTCGAACCTCGCGATCGCGGCCATCGTGCTCGCGATGGGCCTGGAGAACGCCGTGTTCCAGATCGACGGCGGCGCGGGCCTCGGCCTCACCTACGTCACGGGCGCGCTGGTCAAGGTCGGCCAGTTCCTCGCGGTAAGCCTCACCGGCGGGCCGCGCTGGAATTGGGCGCCGAACCTGCTGTTGTGGGCGGCGCTCGTTGCGGGCTCGGCGAGCGGCGCGCTCGGCTATGCCTGGATCAACCTCGCCGCGATCTGGTTCGCCGCCGCCGCGGCGCTGGCTTTGGCTGCGATCGCGGCCGCGGCGATGCGGCGGCCGCGCGCTTGACAGAGCCGGCGGGACGCGAAATGGATCGGCCTCGAACACGACCCGAGGGACAGATGACCGCGCTCAGGACTCCCGCAGCCTGTTTGATCGGATGGCCGGCCGCGCATTCGCGCTCGCCGCTGATCCATCGTTACTGGCTGCGCACGCTCGGGATCGAGGGAGGCTACGTCATCGAGGCGGTCCCGCCCGAGGATCTGCGCGACTTCGTGCTGCGGCTGTCGCTGCGCGGCTTCGTCGGCGCCAACGTCACCATCCCGCACAAGGAAGACGTGCTGGCGCTGTCCACGCCCGATGCGCGTGCCAGGGCCGTCGGCGCTGCGAACACGCTTTGGTTTGCCGACGGCGAGCTGCGCTCGACCAATACCGATGTCGAAGGCTTCATCGGCAATCTCGATGCCGGAGCGGCCGGTTGGGACAGCGCGGAAGAGGCATTGGTGCTCGGGGCCGGCGGTTCCTCGCGCGCGGTCGTGTTCGGCCTGCTCGAACGCGGCATCAAGCGCATCCACCTCGCCAACCGCACCGTCGCGCGCGCCGAGACGCTGGCAAAGCAATTCGGGCCGAACGTGCATCCGATTCCCTGGGACGGCATCAACGACGTGCTGCCGCGCGCAAGACTTCTCGTCAACACGACCTCGCTCGGCATGCACGGCCAGCCTTCACTCGATGTCGACGTGGCGCGCCTGCCGGACGGGGCGGTCGTCGCCGACCTCGTCTATGTTCCCCTGGTGACGCCGCTGCTGGCGGCTGCGAAGGCGCGCGGCCTGAACACCGCCGACGGTCTCGGCATGCTCCTGCATCAGGCGGTGCGCGGCTTCGAGCTGTGGTTCGGCCAAAGGCCTGCTGTCACGGCCGAGCTGCGTGCACTGGTCGAGGCCGATCTCACAAAGACTTGAAAGGGTAACGGCGAATAGCACCCCACCTCCGGAGTTCTATCCCCGTGGGGACAATCCGGAGACCGTCATGCCTGTTCAACGTGCAACTTTCACACGTCCGCTCATCGCCGTCGCGATGGTGGCCGCTTCCACCCTCTATGCCGTCGCGCAGAGGGCGCCGGTGCCGACGCGCGTGCGCGGCACGATCGAGAGCGTCAATGGCGACACCATGCAGGTCAAGTCGCGCAGCGGCGAGGACGTCAAGCTTCGCATCGCCTCTGACGTGAATGTGTCGGGCGTTACCAAAATTTCACTCGCCGACATCAAGGTCGGCTCCTTCGTCGGCGCCACCACGGTGCCGGGTCCGGACGGCGGCCAGAACGCGGTCGAGGTCCACGTGTTTCCGGAGAGCATGCGCGGCACCGGCGAGGGCTCGCGGCCCTATGACCTCAAGCCGAACTCCACCATGACCAACGCCACGGTGTCGGAGAGCGTGGTCGGCAATGACGGCCATACGCTGCTGGTGAAATACAAGGACGGCGAGAAGAAGGTGTTCGTGGCCGACAACACGCCGGTCGTGACCTTCGTGCCCGGCGACAAATCCGAGCTGAAGGCCGGGGCAAAAGTCGTCGCCTTCATGAAGCAGCTGCCGGACGGCTCGTTTGAAACCAACCGCGTCAGTGTCGGCCTCGACGGCCTGACACCGCCGATGTGAAGGAGAATCGCAACATGTCGAAATCAAGCTGGATGCCGCGCCTGTTCGTAGCGGCGTTCGCCGTCGCTTCCATGTTCTCCGCCTCGGCGCAGCAGTCGCCGACGGTCCGCATCCGCGGCACCATCGAGAGCGTCGACGGCAACACCCTCGGCATCAAGACGCGCGAAGGCAGCGACGTCAAGGTGCGCATGACCGACAACGTCGCGGTCTTCGCCGTGGTGAAGACCTCACTGTCGGAGATCAAGGAAGGCTCCTATATCGGCGTCACCGGCATGCCCCAGCCCGACGGCACGCAGAAGGCGATCGCGGTGCACATCTTCCCCGAGAACCAGCGCGGCGCGGCCGAAGGTTTTCGTCCCTGGGATGCGCGCGCCAACTCGACCATGACCAACGCGACCGTGGCGCAGACGGTGGAAGGCACCGACGGCCAGAACATCACCGTCAAGTACAAGGACGGCGAGAAGAAAGTGGTGGTGCCGCCGGATACGCCGATCGTCACCTTTGTCGCCAGCGAGAAATCCGAGATCAAGCCCGGCGCCAAGCTGATCATCTTCGGCGCGGCGAAGAAGGAGGACGGCTCGCTCGAGGCCAACCGGGTCAATGTCGGTCGCGACGGGATTACGCCGCCGATGTGAGGGACTAGCGCTGAACTCGTAGGGTGGGCAAAGGCGCACTTGCGCCGTGCCCACCACTTTCCCGCGTTTCGCGAAATTGGTGGGCACGCTTCGCTTTGCCCACCCTACGGCGCTGCCGCTACGCCTCACACCGCAATGATGTGATCGTCGATCTCGTCGATCCTGTTGACGCCGCACAGGCCCATGGTCGTGAGCAGCTCCTTCTGGATGATGTCGATCGCCTTGGCGACGCCGGCCTGGCCGCCGGCACCGAGGCCATGGGCGTAGGCGCGGCCGATCATGCAGGACTTTGCGCCGAGCGCGAGCGCGCGCATCACGTCCTGGCCGGAGCGGACACCGCCGTCGAACATGATCTCCATCTGCGAGCCGACTGCGTCGACGATCTCCGGCAGCGCCTCGATCGAGGACGGTGCGCCGTCGAGCTGACGGCCGCCATGGTTGGAGACGACCAGCGCCTGGGCGCCCGTCTTCGCAGCGAGCTCGGCGTCCTCGACGTCGAGGATGCCCTTCAGGATCAGCTTGCCCGGCCAGATGCTGCGGATCCACTCGATGTCGTTCCAGTTCAGCGAGGTGTCGAACTGCGAGTTGATCCAGGTCGACAGCGAGGTGATGTCGTCGCTGACCTTCAGATGACCGGCGAGATTGCCGAAGGTGCGGCGCTTGCCCTGCAGCACGCCCGACACCCAGGCCGGCTTGGTGGCGAAATCGATCAGCTTCGACAGCGACCATTCCGGCGGCACCGTCATGCCGTTCTTGATGTCCTGGTGGCGCTGGCCGATCACCTGGAGATCGACGGTCAGCACGAGCGCGCTGCATTTCGCCGCCATCGCGCGCTGGATCAATTCCTTGATGAAGCCGCGGTCCTTCATCACGTAGAGCTGGAACCAGAACGGCTTCTCGACATTGGCGGCGATGTCCTCGATCGAGCAGATCGACATCGTCGACTGCGTGAACGGGATGCCGGCGGCCTGCGCGGCGCGGCAGGCGTGAATCTCGCCGTCGCCATGCTGCATGCCCAGGAGGCCGACGGGCGCCAATATCAACGGCATGGTCGAGGACTCGCCGAGGATCATGGTCGAGGTGTCGCGCCTGGAGACGTCGACAAGGACGCGCTGGCGGAACTTGATCGCCTGCATGTCCTCGCGGTTGGCGCGCAGCGTTTCCTCGGCATAGGAGCCGCGGTCGCAATAGTCGAAGAACGCCTTCGGCACGCGGCGCTGATGCAGCGTGCGAAGATCGTCGATACAGGTGATGTGCTTCATGAACGTTTCCCCGGCCCGTCTTGCATCAGAAGTCTTGCTTCAGAAGTCTTGCATCGGAAGATCGAGGGGTCATCTAGCATGGTTGGATGCACAGCCAAATCGTTTGGGAGGAGGGCGCCATGAGCAAACCGCGCGGCCAGCCGACACCGGAAGAGATCAAGGAGAAGCAGGATCTCGACGACGCGCTGGAGGAGGGTCTGGAAGAGACCTTCCCGGGGTCCGATCCCGTCAACGTCACCCAGCCGGCGCCGAGCCGCCAGGACGGCCATGTGAAGCGCTCCGACTAGGGGCGGGTTCCGCTCCGTTCCGCCCTGTCGGCCGGAAATATAGTGCTAACAATAAGTTACCGGGGCGCCTTGGGCCCGGTCCCGTAATGATTAATCACATTTTTTGAAGCCAAGTTGGCCGCGAAGGCATTATAACGTCTCAGCAAATCAGGGATGCGGGTCCCTTTCGGGCATCCCGTAGTTGTAGAGGGGTCCCTGGTTGTTGCGTGGGGGACGATATGAGCCGCAAATATTTCGGGACGGACGGGATCCGGGGCCGCGCCAACGGACTGATCACGCCGGAGCTCGCGCTCAAGGTCGGCCAGGCCGCAGGCCTTGCGTTTCAGCGTGGTGACCATCGCCACCGGGTCGTGATCGGCAAGGACACGCGTCTGTCCGGCTACATGATCGAATATGCGATGGTCGCGGGTTTTACCTCGGTCGGCATGGACGTGCTGCTGGTCGGCCCGATGCCGACGCCGGCGGTGGCGATGCTGACCAAGTCGATGCGCGCCGATCTCGGCGTGATGATCTCGGCCTCGCACAATCTGTTCGAGGACAACGGCATCAAGCTGTTCGGCCCGCAGGGCTTCAAGCTCTCCGACGACGTCGAGAAGCAGATCGAGCAGCTGCTCGACGAATCCCTCGACAAGCGGCTCGCTCAGAGCGCGAGCCTCGGCCGCGCCCGCCGTATCGACGGCGTGCATGACCGCTACATCGAATTCGCCAAGCGCACGCTGCCGCGCGATCTCTCGCTCGACGGCCTGCGCGTCGTGGTCGATTGCGCCAACGGCGCCGCTTACAGGGTGGTGCCGGAAGCGCTGTGGGAATTGGGCGCCGACGTCGTGCCGATCGGCGTCGAGCCCGACGGTTTCAACATCAACAAGGAATGCGGCTCGACCTCGCCGGAAACGCTGTCGAAGAAGGTGCGCGAGATGCGCGCCGACATCGGCATCGCGCTCGATGGCGACGCCGATCGCGTCATCCTGGTCGACGAGYGCGGCCACACCGTCGACGGCGACCAGCTGCTCGCGGTGATCGCGCAGAGCTGGAAGGAAGACGGCCGGCTGTCGCGGCCGGGCATCGTCGCCACCGTGATGTCCAATCTCGGCCTCGAACGCTTCCTCAAGGGGCAGGGGCTCGATCTCGTGCGCACGCCGGTCGGCGACCGCTACGTGCTCGAGCAGATGCTGAAAGGCGGCTACAATCTCGGCGGCGAGCAGTCCGGCCACATCATCCTGTCCGACTATGCCACCACCGGCGACGGCTTCGTTGCGGCGCTGCAGGTGCTGGCCGTGGTGCAGAAGCTGCGCCGGCCGGTGTCGGAGGTCTGCCACCGTTTCGACCCGCTGCCGCAGATCCTGAAGAACGTCCGCTACAAGAGCGGCAAGCCGCTCGAGGATTCCGACGTCAAATCGGCGATCTCCGACGGCGAGAAGCGGCTCAACGGCCACGGCCGCCTTCTGATCCGCTCGTCCGGCACCGAGCCCGTGATCCGCGTCATGGGCGAGGGCGAGGACCGCCTGCTGGTCGAGGACGTCGTCGACACCATCGTCTCCGCGCTCGGACAGGCGGCGGCCTGAGGCGCATCGCTACGCGAAGCACGATCGTAGCCCGGATGGAGCGCAGCGAAATCCGGGGATCGCGCCCGCGGACATAGACGTCCCGGATTACGCTTCGCTCCATCCGGGCTACGAAATCCCCGGACCCTGATGGTGAGGAGCCCGCCAACGGCGGGCGTCTCGAACCAAGCGGGGCGTGTCGCCTCGCAGTGAAACCGGCACGTGCATTCCAGCCATCGACGATTGGCGGTGGTTCGACTGCAGAGAGCATCGTAGTTAGGCGGTGCGGCAATCTGCCGTGCCCGCCGGGATGCTCCATTGAACAAGCCTGTCGTCGTCTCCGAGGAAACGCTGACCGAACCGGTCGTCGTCAGCGACGTGGCGCCCGCCGCCCGGGCTGCCGCCGGGCCGGCCTATGTCGTGCTTGCCGGCATCAGCTTCTCGCACTTCCTCAACGACACCATGCAATCGCTGATCGCCTCGGTGTATCCGATCCTGAAGGACACCTACGCGCTCGACTTCGCGCAGATCGGCATGATCACGCTGGCCTTCCAGTTCACGGCCTCGCTGCTCCAGCCGGTGGTCGGGCACTACACCGACAAGAAGGCGCAGCCCTATTCGCTGTCGATCGGCATGGCCTCGACCTTCTTCGGCCTGCTGCTGCTCAGCGCCGCGCACCAATATCTCGTCATCCTGATTGCTGCCGCGCTGGTCGGCCTCGGCTCGGCGGTGTTTCATCCTGAATCCGCGCGCATCGCGCGGCTCGCCTCCGGCGGTCGCTACGGTTTTGCGCAATCGGTGTTCCAGCTCGGCGGCAGCTTCGGCACGTCGATGGGACCGGTGCTGGCGGCGCTGATCGTGGTGCCGTTCGGGCAGGGCAGCATCGCATGGTTCTCCTCGATCGCGTTCCTCGCGATCCTCATCCTCTGGCGCATCGGCCGCTGGTACGAGCCGCAGATCAAGGCGAAGAAGACGGCGACGGTTCAGGCCCATCCCGACGCGCCGAGCTCGCGCCGCGTCGCGGTCGCGCTTGCCGTGCTGGTGGCGCTCTTGTTCTCGAAGCAGCTCTACGTCTCGAGCCTGTCGAGCTACTACATCTTCTATCTGATCGACCGCTTCGGCGTGTCGACGCAGGCGGCGCAGATCTATCTCTTCATCTTCCTCGCCGCGAATGCGGTCGGCGCGTTCTTCGGCGGTCCGCTGGGCGATCGCTTCGGCCGCAAGATCGTGATCTGGATCTYGATCCTCGGCGCGCTGCCGTTCACGCTGGCGCTGCCTTATGCCGGGCTCTATGCGAGCGCGGTGCTGTCGGTGATCATCGGCCTGATCATCTCCTCGACGACGTCGTCGATCATCGTGTTCGCACAGGAGCTGGTGCCGCACCGCTTCGGCATGATCTCGGGCGTGTTCTTCGGTGTTGCCTTCGGCATCGGCGGCTTGGGTGCCGCCGTGCTCGGCAAGCTCGCCGATCACACCTCGATCGAGTTCGTCTACCAGGTCTGTGCCTGGCTGCCGGCGATCGGCCTGCTTGCGGTGTTCCTGCCCAAGCTGCCGCGGCACCTGCGTTAACAAATCCTGTCTCGCTGCATTGCGGCTTCATCAATCGTTAGCAATTGGGGGCGCCGGGGCGCCGCATTTTTGCAACGCTTCTGCTGCATGCGCGCGAGTGGTGAGAAAAAATCAACCTTAAAAATTAGGGTTAAGTGGCGCTTAAACATTTGGTGCCATCGTCCTCCCGTGAGTTTCCAGAACGTGGGGCGTCAGCATTTTGCCTCACCGGCCATAAGGACGAAGCCAAATGCGTAGCGTTAAGTCTCTCCTTGCCGCAGGTGCGGCGACCCTCATCTCGTCGATGGCGTTCGCCGCCGATATGCCGATCGCCGCTCCGCCTCCCATGTACGCGCCGCCGGCTCCGCCCGCCGACTTCGGCGGCTGGTATCTCCGCGGCGACATCGGCATGACCAACCAGAGCGCCAAGCGGATCGACAGCGCGACCGCGCAGACGTTCCCGACCCAGACCGTGGGCCTCGGCTTCGACAGCTCGCCGCTGTTCGACCTCGGCGTTGGTTATCGCTTCAACAACTGGTTCCGCACCGACGTGATCGGCCAGTATCGCGGCAAGGCCAATCTGCACGGTTCGGACAATGTCACGCTCAGCGCGACCGACTTCGAAGCCAACAACTACTCCGGCAGCAAGTCCGAGTGGGTCGTCATGGCCAACGCCTATGTCGATCTCGGCACCTGGTGGTGCATCACCCCCTTCATCGGCGCCGGTGTCGGCGGTTCCTACAACAAGCTCAGCGGCTTCCGTGACGACGGCACCCGGATCAATCCCGGCGGGCTCTCCAACAGCGTGACCTACTTCGCCGACAACGGTAAGTGGAATTTCGCCTGGGCCGCCCATGCCGGTCTCGCCTACAAGGTCAGCCCCGGCCTCACCGTCGAACTCGCCTACAGCTACATGGATCTCGGCGACGCCAATCCCGGCAACTTCCGCGCCTACGACAACAGCATCTCGGGCCCGTCGACGATCAAGGTCAAGGACATCACCTCGCATGACGTGAAGCTCGGCGTGCGTTGGGATCTGAGCAGCCCGCCGGCCTACATGCCGCCGCCGCTCGTCACCAAGGGCTGATCGTCAGCTCCATCGCTTAACGTCTCTTAACGGCGCGGGATCATCCCGCGCCGTTTTGCTTTGCATATTTTTCATGGCGGGCGGCGACGAAAACGTCAGACGCAACCATTGGTTAAGGTTAACGAGCCATGATCACGAGTGAAAGTTCGAGTTCGATGGAGCGTTGCAATGCGTAGGCTGATGTTGGCGGCGGCGATGTTGGGGACGGCGTCTGCCGCGCAAGCGGCCGACATGCCGGATCTGCCCATCCTGCGCGGCTCGTTCACCGACGGCCTGACCAACTCGCGGCCGAATTGGGAGGGCGGCTACGTCGGCGCCCAGGCCGGTTACGGGGCCTCCGACGAGAACTTCAACGGTTCGACCAACAACATGATGGCGGCGCTGCTGGCCGACACGTTGATCGAGTCGGAAATGGGTGTCTCGCAGTGGAATCTGGGCCTCGGCAAGGCCTCCCGCCGCACCACCGGATACGGCTTCTTCGCCGGCTACAATGCCCAGTGGGACGATGTCGTCCTCAGCCTGGAAGCAAGCTACCTCCACGGCTCCTTCGGCGGATCGGCCACGGCCAGCGAAGCCCGCAGCAACCAATTGTCCGACGGTAACGTGCACTCGGTCACGGCGAGCTCGACGTCTTCGATCGCGATCAAGGATATGGCAACATTCCGCGGCAGGGCCGGTTATGCGTGGGGATGCTTCCTGCCCTACATGTTCGCCGGACTCGCGCTCGGAAATGCCGACATCACGCGGTCTGTGAGTGCGCAGGATTTCGTGACCCCGGCCGGCGTTCTGCAGGGGCCGATCTCCTCGACCGACGTGCAGCACAACCATCTGATCTACGGCTACAGCGCCGGTCTCGGCGTGGACATCAATCTCGTGGGCGGTCTCTTCATGCGCGCCGAGTGGGAATATATCCGCTTCGCCGCCCAAGTGGACACCAACATCAACACCGTTCGYGCGGGCCTCGGCTACAAGTTCTGATCTTGTGCGCCGGGGCAATTGACAGGCCCGGTCAGTCCTGATGCTCTGTCGCTCCAAAACGGGGCGACGGCGATGAAGATCTACGGCGACACGAATTCCGGCAATTGCCTCAAGGTGAAGTGGGTCTGCGACAAGCTCGCGCTGCCTTACCAATGGATCGAGATCGACACCCGCAAGGGCGAGACGCGCACGCCGCAATTCCTTAAAATGAACGGCGCCGGCCAGGTGCCGACCGTCGAACTCGACGACGGCCGCACGCTGGCGCAGTCCAATGCCATCATCCGCTATCTCGCCCGCGACAGCGCGCTCGTTCCGCGCGATGCCTTCACTGCGGCCAAGATGGACGAATGGCTGTTCTGGGAACAGTACAGCCACGAGCCCTATATCGCGGTGTGCCGCTTCCAGCTGGTCTATCTCGGCAAGGATGCGTCCGAGCTCGATCCTGACAAGGTCAAGCGCGGCTATGCGGCGCTCGACCGCATGGAGCAGCATCTTGCGGCGAGCCGCTTCCTCGCCGGCGACCTGATTTCGCTCGCCGACGTCTCGCTGCTCGCCTATACCCGCCTCGCGCATGAAGGTGGCTTCGATCTCGGCCGCCATGCCGCCATCCGCCGCTGGATCGGCGAGGCCGAAGCCTGGCTCGGCCTTCCACCGGCGCGCTGAGAGTCGCGCTGATTCTTGGAGTTTCCCGACATGAACGAGAAGTCCGTCTCCATCCGTCCCGCGCGCCGCGAGGACGTTGCGGCGATCGTCGCCATGCTTGCCGACGATCATCTCGGGCGTGCCCGCGAGCGCGTCGAGGATCCCTTGCCTGAGTCCTATTACCAGGCGTTCGAGCAGGTCGCGCGCGATCAAAATCTCACGCTCGTGGTGGCAGAGAGCGAGGGCAGGGTGGTCGGCTGCCTGCAGCTCGCGATCTTGCCGGGCATCAGCACGCAAGGCGGCATCCGCGGTCTGCTCGAAGATGTCCGCGTTGCTTCCGATTGTCGCAGCCGCGGCATCGGCGAGCAGCTGGTGCAATGGGCGGTCGCGGAAGCGAAAGCGCGCGGCTGCAATCTGGTCGAACTGCTGACGCATCAGACGCGAACAGATGCGCAGCGCTTCTACAAGCGGCTCGGGTTCGCTGCGAGTCACGTCGGCATGACTGTCCGCTTTTGACGCAGCTCGTCGCGAGCCTTGCGCGATCAGCAAATTCGGATCGCGCATTCGTTCATATTAAGAGCCGGTAAACTACCCAGCCGTCGTTCACGTTGAGCCGGGAACGAACGGTGCTACGGCAGCGTCAGACACCGGGCTCGGTCGGTTCGGGGATTTCGATGACAAGCTATTCCATGATCAAGGTCGGCAACGATTACGTCGTGCAGGCCAATGACAAATGCATTTTGAAAGTCGGCAGCCGCCGTCGTGCAGCGCAATTGATCAGCGATGCCACGGACTTGCTGAACGCGCTTGCCGTGGTGGAATCCCCCAAGATTGCGCCGGAAGCGCCTTCACTCCAGCGTGAGACGCCGGAACTTCCTTGACGACTCTTCCCGTTTCCCGTATCAGCCGCGGCGGGACACCTCCCCCCAACGGGAGGCTTACTATCTGGAAGGGTAGATCATGACTGTAGCGAAGCCCGCTTCGCGGCCGAACGTGCCGCATTTCTCCTCCGGCCCCTGCGCCAAGCGCCCCGGCTGGAACGCCCAAAATCTCAAGGACGCAGCGCTCGGCCGCTCGCATCGCGCGAAGGTCGGCAAGACCAAGCTCAAGCTCGCGATCGATCTGACGCGCGAAGTGCTTGAAGTGCCCGCCGATTATCGCATCGGCATCGTGCCGGCCTCCGACACCGGCGCGGTCGAGATGGCGCTGTGGTCGCTGCTCGGTGCACGGCCCGTCACCACGCTCGCCTGGGAATCCTTCGGCGAAGGTTGGGTCAGCGACATCGTCAAGGAATTGAAGCTTAAGGACGTCACCAAGCTCAACGCTGCTTACGGTGAGATCCCCGATCTCTCGAAGGTCGATCCCAACAGCGACGTCGTCTTCACCTGGAACGGCACCACCTCCGGCGTACGCGTGCCGAACGCCAACTGGATCAGCGCGACCCGCGAAGGCCTGACCATTTGCGACGCGACCTCGGCCGCGTTTGCGCAGCCGCTCGACTGGGCCAAGCTCGATGTCGTCACCTTCTCCTGGCAGAAGGCGCTCGGCGGTGAAGCCGCGCACGGCATGCTGATCCTGTCGCCCCGCGCAGTGGAGCGGCTCGAGACCTACAAGCCGGCCTGGCCGCTGCCAAAAATCTTCCGCATGACCAAGGGCGGCAAGATCAACGAAGGCATCTTCGTCGGCGAGACCATCAACACGCCGTCGATGCTGTGCGTCGAGGACTATCTCGATGCGCTGAACTGGGCCAAGTCGATCGGCGGCCTGAAGGCGCTGATCGCGCGCGCCGATGCCAACACCAAGGTGCTGGCCGACTGGAAGGCGAAGACGCCCTGGATCGACTTCCTGGCCAAGGACGCCGCCATCCGCTCCAACACCTCGGTGTGCCTGAAGTTCACCGATCCCGCGATCACCTCGCTCTCCGAGGACGCGCAGGCCGACTTCTCCAAGAAGCTGGTCGCGCTGGTCGAGAAGGAAGGCGCGGGCTACGACTTCGCCTACTACCGCGATGCACCGGCCGGCCTGCGCATCTGGTGCGGCGCCACCGTCGAGGCGAAGGACGTCGAGCTGCTCACGCAGTGGATCGACTGGGCGTTTGCCGAGACCAAGGCGCAGCTCGCCAAGGCGGCTTAGTTTTTTTCACCTCTCCCCGTTCTTGCGGGGAGAGGTCGGATCGCGCCTGGCGATGCGAACCATCGTCCAGCAGCAGTCCGGGTGAGGAGCTCTCTCCGCTTGCACCTTCGCCTGTGGCTGCCGCTCACCCCAACCCTCTCCCCGTAAGAACGGGGAGAGCGGGAAGACAAAGCTTCTTCACTCAATTCCGGCCGTCGCAGGCCGATCCTCCCGTTAGGGAAGGCGAAGGATCATCCCCATGACCAAACCCAAAGTTCTCATTTCCGACGCGCTCTCTCCCGCTGCCGTGCAGATCTTTAGGGATCGCGGCGTCGAGGTCGACTTCCAGCCCAATCTCGGCAAGGACAAGGACAAGCTTGCCGAGATCATCGGCAATTACGACGGTCTCGCGATCCGCTCCGCGACCAAGGCGACCGCAAAAATCCTGGAGAAGGCGACCAACCTCAAGGTGATCGGCCGCGCCGGCATCGGCGTCGACAATGTCGAGATTCCCGCCGCCACGGCCAAGGGCATCATCGTGATGAACACGCCGTTCGGCAATTCGATCACGACCGCCGAGCACGCCATCACGCTGATGCTGGCGCTCGCCCGCGAGATCCCGCAGGCCGACGCTTCGACCCAGGCCGGCAAGTGGGAGAAGAACCGCTTCATGGGCGTCGAGATCACCGGCAAGGTGCTCGGCGTCGTCGGTTGCGGCAACATCGGCTCGATCGTCGCCGACCGCGCGCTCGGCCTCCGCATGAAGGTCGTCGCCTTCGATCCGTTCCTGTCGCCGGAGCGCGCCAAGGACATCGGTGTCGAGAAGGTCGAGCTCGACGATCTCTTGAAGCGCGCCGATTTCATCACGCTGCACACCCCGCTCACCGAGAAGACCAAGAACATCATCGACGCATCCGCGATCGCCAAGATGAAGAAGGGCGTGCGCCTGATCAACTGTGCCCGCGGCGGCCTCGTCGACGAGCAGGCGGTGGTCGATGCGCTCAATTCCAAGCACATCGCGGGCGCCGCCTTCGACGTCTTCGTCGAGGAGCCCGCCAACGCGAACGTGCTGTTCGGCCATCCCAACGTGATCTGCACGCCGCATCTCGGCGCCTCCACCACGGAAGCGCAGGAGAACGTCGCGCTCCAGGTCGCCGAGCAGATGTCGGATTACCTGCTCACCGGCGCGATCTCGAACGCCGTCAACTTCCCGTCGATCACGGCGGAAGAGGCGCCGAAGCTGAAGCCGTTCATCTCGCTCGCCGAGAAGCTCGGCTCGTTCGCCGGCCAGCTCACCGAATCCGGCATCCTCAAGGTGCAGATCACCTATGAGGGCCACGTCGCCGAGATGAAGATCAAGGCGATCACCTCGGCCGTGCTGTCGGGCCTGCTGCGGCCGATGCTCGGCGAGGTCAACGTGGTGTCGGCCCCCGTCGTCGCCAAGGAGCGCGGCATGGTGGTGGACGAGATCGTGCGCGCCGCCCAGAGCGACTATGAGAGCCTGATTACCGTCACGGTGGCAACGGAGCGCCAAGAGCGCTCGGTCTCCGGCACCGTGTATCATGACGGCAAGCCGCGCCTCGTCGACGTCAAGGGCATCCGCGTCGACGCCGAGTTCGGCAAGTCGATGATCTACGTGACCAACGAGGACAAGCCGGGCTTCATCGGCAAGTTCGCGAGCCTCCTCGGCGACGCCAAGATCAACATCGCAACCTTCCATCTCGGCCGCGTCGCGCCGGGCTCCGATGCCATCGCGCTGATCGAGGTCGACGGCGTCGTGCCGCCCGATCTGCTCGCCAAGGTGCAGGCCCTGCCGCAGGTCAAGCAGGTCAAGGCACTGACGTTCTGAGGCGCTCGCGCGCCACGGAATGACGGCCGTCATATATTCCGACCTGCGGAACAACCACGCCGCCCTCCCGAGAGGGCGGCGTTTTTGTTGATGCTGCGGCCCGCTTTATTTCTCCCAAGCCAGTCGAACTTTGTGTACCAATGGCGCCCAAGAACGCCTCGTACCAACGCCTCCGTACCATTGTTCGAAAGGGAGAAAACAATGCGTGAAGCCGTCATCGTTTCCTATGCACGCACGGGCCTCGCCAAGTCCGGCCGCGGCGGGTTCAACATCACGCCGCCGATGTCGCTGGCCGCGCATGCCATTCATCACGCGGTCGACCGCGCCGGCGTCGAGAAGGACTATGTCGAGGATTGCTATCTCGGCAATTGCGCCCATGGCGCGCCGAACATCGGCCGCCAGGCCGCGCTGCTCGCCGGCCTGCCTACGACCACGGCCGGCGTTTCCGTGAACCGCTTCTGCTCGTCGGGCCTGCAGACCATCGCGATGGCCGCCAACTCGATCCGCTCCGACGGCGCCGACTGCATCGTTGCCGGCGGCGTCGAGAGCATCTCGATTCCGGGCGGCGGCTCGCCGAAGGAATCGATCGATCCGGAGTTGCTCAAGGTCGCGCCCGATATCTTCATGGCGATGATCGACACCGCTGACATCGTCGCCGAGCGCTACAAGCTCAGCCGCGAATACCAGGACGAGTTCTCGCTGGAATCGCAGCGCCGCATGGCCGCGGCCCAGCAGGCGAACAAGTTCAAGGACGAGATCGTCCCGATGAAGACCAGGATGAAGGTCGTCGACAAGCAGACCAAGGCGGAATCGATCGTCGACTACGTCGTCGATCGCGACGAGTGCAATCGCCCCGAGACCACGCTGGAAGGCCTCGCCAAGCTCGAGCCGGTGAAGGGCCCCGGTAAGTTCGTCACCGCCGGCAATGCCAGCCAACTCTCGGACGGCGCCGCCGCGGTGGTGCTGATGGAAGCCAAGGATGCCGAGAAGCGCGGCCTCAAGCCGCTCGGCCGGTTCGTCGCCTGGGCAACGGCCGGCTGCGAGCCCGACGAGATGGGCATCGGCCCGGTGTTCGCGATCCCGAAGCTGCTGAAGCGCACCGGCCTGAAGATCGACGACATCGATCTGTGGGAGCTCAACGAGGCCTTCGCCAGCCAGTGCCTCTACTCGCGCGACAAGCTCGGCATCGATCCCGCCAAGTACAACGTCAATGGCGGCTCGATCGCGATCGGTCATCCCTTCGGCATGACCGGCGCGCGTCTCACTGGCCACATCCTCCAGGAAGGTGCGCGCCGCAAGGCCAAGTGGGGCGTCGTGACCATGTGCATCGGCGGCGGCCAGGGCGGCGCCGGCCTGTTCGAGATCTACAGCTGAGATAAGCCACATGAATGTGAAAAGGCACGGCGCCGCAAGCGCCGTGCCTTTTTCGTTGCGGATCGATCGTCACGAAACTATACAGTTCGTGTCGGAAAAGGCAGATTTGGTCTGGTAAGCCCAAATCCTTTCGGTAACGAAAGCTCTGGTCTTTGGCCTTGTGCACGAGATCCCCGCGACGAACATCGGACGCCACCAGGGCGCCCAATCGTTCGTCCGTGTGATTCTCAAGCCCAGGGAACGCTCCGGTCGAACATCGACCTCAGGAGCGTCCCATGCACGATCAATCTTCGAATCCATACGACGTCGTCATTGCCGGTGCCGGTCCCGTCGGCCTGTTTCTCGCGTGCGAGTTGCGGCTCGCTGGTCTCCAGGTTCTGGTGCTGGAGCAATCGCAAGATTCGCATTCGGCCCTGAAGCAACTCCCGTTTGGCCTGCGCGGTCTTTCGCTCCCCACACTCGAGGCCTTTCACCGGCGCGGCCTGCTGGAACAGATTGTGGCCGCGCAGCAGCTTGCCTCAGGCGCGATCAAGAGCTCAGCCCACTGGATGCAGCAGACGCGACGGCCCGCGGGTCATTTCGCCGGCATCCAGTTCTATCAGGACAACATCGATGTCACGAAGTGGTCCTGGCGTCTGCCAACGTCGGCCGATGCCAACCTTGCCGTCGATATGGAAACGCTCGAATCCGTTCTGGCTGCGCGCGCATGCAGCATGGGCGTCGAGATCCGGCGCGGTTTTGGCGTGAATGCCGTTGTCGCCTCGAGCAAAGACGTGACAGTGCAGGCGGCCGGCGAGACCTTCCGGGCACGCTGGCTCGTCGGATGCGACGGCGCCCGCAGCACGGTACGCAAGACTGGCGGCTTTGACTTCGTCGGCACCGACCCCGAGTTCACGGGCTATTCCATCGATGTCGAGCTGGCCGATCCGGACAAGCTTCGTCACGGCCGCAACTACACGCTCGCCGGCATGTATACCTATGCGCAGCCCGGGACGATCGCGATGGTCGATTTCGACGGCGGAGCTTTCCACCGGACCGAGCCGATCACGCGCGAGCATGTGCAGAGCGTCCTGCGTCGCGTCTCCTGCACCGACGTCACCGTCACGGCGCTTCGGCTCGCCGCCACCTGGACGGATCGGGCCCATCAGGCAACCACGTATCGCAGAGGGCGGGTGCTCCTCGCGGGCGACGCTGCTCACATCCATTCGCCGCTGGGCGGCCAGGGCCTCAATCTCGGTCTCGGCGATGCGATGAACCTGGGCTGGAAACTGGCGGCGACGATCCGCAGGCAAGCACCGGCCGATCTCCTCGACAGCTATTCGCGCGAGCGGCATCCTGTGGGCGCGCAAATCCTCGACTGGTCGCGCGCGCAGGTCGCGATCATGCGGCCGACGCCGAGCGCCCGCGCACTTCAGGCCATCATTCGCGATCTCGTCGAGACCCGCGACGGTGCCACCTATTTCGCCGAGCGCGTGCGCGGCGTTTCGCTCCGCTACGATCTCGGTGGCAGCCATCCGCTTGTCGGCCGGAGTGCTCCCGATTTCGAATTGCGCGACGGGACGACGGTTGGAGAACGCCTCAGGACGTCGAAAGGCCTGCTGCTGGATTTCGACGCGCGTTCACCGCTTCAGGCGCTGGCAAGTCGCTGGGGCGACCGGATCACCTATGTCGCGAGCGAGGCGAGGGATCGGCTGGGTCTGAGCGCCGTGCTGCTGCGTCCCGATGGCTTCGTCGCGTGGGCCAGTGACGGCATATCCGACGATAAGGAGGCTGCTCAGGCGGCGGCGAGATGGTTCGGTGACCCCACGATCACGTCTGCGTAGCCCGCATGCGCGGAGCGATATGCGGGACCTTCCCGGGTATCGCTTCGCTCACCTCGGCTACGTAGCTGTTCCGCCGCCCCTACGCCCCCACCGCCGCCGGTGYGAACACCACCTCGATCAGCGTGCCGGAATTGGCCGCGCTCTTGATGTTGAACCTGGCGCGGTTGGCTTCGACCAGGGCCTTGGTCAGTGACAGGCTGAGCGCCGAACTGTCCGCGGCATCGCCGGGCGGTGGCGTCCGGAACGGCTCCATCGCGGCGGCGACCTCGCGCTCGCTCAGGCCGTGGCCGGTGTCGCGGATGCGCAGGGCAATCTCGCCGCGGTCGGTGAGCGCGGTCGAGACGATGACCTGGCCGCCGGCGCTGGCGAGCCGGATCGAGTTCGAGATCAGGTTCATGGTGATCTGCCGCATCGCGCGCGCGTCCACGCTCACCTGCGGCAACGCATGCCCGAGCGAGGTACGGATGATGATGCGCTCGCGGTTGGCCTGCGGCTGCATCACCGTGACACAGGCTTCGACGAGATCGTTGAGATTGAGGTTGGCGAAATTGAGATCGAGCTTGCCGGTCTCGATCCGCGACAGCTCCAGGAGATCGTTGATGATGGTGATGACGCGCTCGCCGGAGGCGCGGATGTCCTTCATGTATTCGCCGTAGCGCTCGTTGCCGAGGGTGCCGAAGCGCTCGGAGATCATCACCTCGGCAAAGCCGATGATGGCGTTGAGCGGCGTGCGGATCTCGTGGCTGATCCGCGCCAGCATGTCGGCCTTGGCATTCGCCGCGCCGTCGGCGAGACGGCGGGCGTTCTTGAGCTCGCTCTCGCCCTTCTTGCTCTGCGAGAGGTCGCGGAACACGGCGAAGAAGTTCGGGCCGTCGGGCCTGGTGCGGCCCATGATCATGGCGAGCGGAATGACGCCGCCCTTCTTCTCGCGCCCCAGCACCTCGCGGCCGTGGTCGAGCAGGCTCGCGATGTCCTGGCTCTTGAGGCTTTCGAGATAGTCGACCACGATTTGCTGGCTCTCCGGCGCGAACAGCGTCACCAGGTTCCGCTGCATCAGCGCTTCGCCGTCATAGCCGAACAGCGCTTCCGCGCTGCGGTTGCAGGCGTGGATGTTGCCTTCGGCATCGAACATGACGATGCCCTCGGCGGTGGTGTCGAGGATCGCGGCGAGATCCTGGGCGTCGGCATCGCCGGCCTCGGGCTCGAGTTCGGGCGCGTAGGGGAAGGATTCCGCGACGACGGGTTCGACGACGACAGGCGGCACGATGACTGGCGCAGCAACGACGGGCGCCGCTTGCGGCAGCGCGCAGATCAGCGCATGCGCGCTCGCGCCGTCCCAGTCGATCGTGTGCAGATGCGCTTCGGTGGTCGGAAGCGGCTCTTCGCCGTTCGCCACCGTCGCGCTGATCGTCACCGGCGTGCCGGCTTGCGACGTGCTGCTCGCCGACGATACGCCGGGCTCGACGTAGAGCGCATCGAGCCCGCCGGCATCCTCGAGCGCGCCCAGGCTGGAATAGCCCATGCGCGCGAGGAAGGCGGGGTTGGCGTAGAGCAGCCGGTCGAGCCGGTAGATCAAAATGCCCGTCGGCAGCAAATCGAGCAGCGCGCGGTCGCGCATGCTGTGGCCCTGCGCGGGCGGCGCCGGTTCAGTCAGCCATTCGGCTGGCACGTGCGGCGCCTCGGGCTCCGGCATCGAAGGTTCGGGCGCGGTTCCCGCCATCGGCGGCTCGGCCGTGACGGCGGCGATGGTCTCGCGTTCGCGTTCGAGCCGCTCGGACAATTGCCGGGCGAGCTCGTTGAACGCGCTGTTCTCGACCGGAGTCAGCGTCGGCGATCGCGCATCGCCGGGCGGGCGGAACGGCACGACATTGGGAGGCGTTTCCACTGATGTTTCCGGATCGGTTGGATGTGAATTCGCGTCGGCTACGGGTTCGGGCAGTTCGGGTTCAGGTGTTGGCTCAGGCTCAGGCTCGGGTGCGGGCGGCTCGATTGGCGGAGGCGGTGCCTCCGCCACGGGCTCCGGCTCGGGATCGGGATCGAGTTCGACGACGTCGGCAGAGAGGCCGTGCTGTGCGGGCGGCGCGGCGAGCAGCTCAAAGCGCCTGAGCGCATCGAGCCGGTTCAGTCCGTCGAGATCGCGACAGACGCCAAAACCCCTAAAGCCCGCGAAATTGCGCTCGCGGTCGTAGACCGGCAGGCCCGCGAGTTCGACCGGCAGATGCTCGCCGCCATCGGCCGGCCAGTTCACGGTGATCCCGGCCCAGGTGTCGTGGCTTGCAAGCGCCTGCGCCACGCGGCCATCAGGGTCGAGTGCAAACTCGTCGGCGATCTCGCGCCAGGGGCGGCCGAAGCCGGCGGCGGTGTGCGCGCCGATCAGGTGGATGAACTCGTCTGAGCCGAGCACAAAGCGCCCCTCCGCATCCACCTGCCACAGGAAGCGCAGCGGATGCTGACGCGGTGCGGACGGCTCCGCTGGCGGCGGTTCGACCATGTGTGAGGTGATCGGCGCGGCCTGCGGCGACACAATGGCCTCTCGCGGGTTTTCAACCGGAGTTTTGGGCGCGGCGTCGATCGCTTCGCTGACAGTGTCCTGGACAGGCGCTTCGGCCGCCTCCGGGATCGTGACGACCTCCGGCATCGCGTCGCTCGCGGCGTGCGCGTCCGCGATCGCCGCTGATGGCGGGACGGTCTCGGCCGGAGCCGGCGTTTCGACCGGCTCGGCGAATGCGTCGAACAGCGCGATTTCGGATGCGGCCTCGTTCGGCCGCGCAGGCTGCGCATGGTCTGGCACCGCAGCCGGAGGGACCGGCGGAGCGTCGGGCGCGGGCTGAGCATCTTGTTCGCGCGCGCTATTCCCTTCGACAGCGGGCGCCGCCGGCCGGGCGGCCGGCTCGATCAGCGCGACCAGGCCGACATCAGCGCCGATGCCGACCCGTTGCAGCACCATCTGGCCGATGCCGATCGGCGTCTCGGCGCGGCCTTTCGCCAGCGCATCGCTGCGGGCCTGGTCAAGACCGGCATCGCCGAGATCGCGGAAGCCGAGCAGGGAGCGGGCGGCTTCGCTGGCGCCGACGAACAGGCCGTCGGGCGCGAACGCCGCCATCGGCACCCTGGCGCCCTCGACGAGACGATGCAGGCGTTCGACCAGTGGCATGGAGCGCAGCGTCGGATCCATCGCGGTGACGAGCACGCCGGAGCTTCCATCGGCGAAGTCGAGACGGGCGCAGGCGCAGGTCATCAGCATGCCCAAGCGGGCGCCGAAGCCGTGCAGCCGTTCCAGCCTGATCGCGCCGTTCGGCGCCAGCCGGCGCGCGAGCCGGGCGACCTGGCGGCGATGGCTGTCGGCCGGGCCGAAGGTCCTGTCCGCGAGCGCTGTGCCATGGGCCGCGCCGAACAGCCTTGCGCCGACCGGATTGGCCCAGAGCACGCGCGTGCCGTCGATCGACCAGAGCCAGGCGGGCAACGGAGAGGTCGCGTGCACGGCCAGCCGGGGATCGCCCACGCCTCGCAACTGGAAATCCGAACTCGTCATCCGACCGGCTTCAAGTCTCGCTTGTCAACATCAGGGTGCAAGGCTGCCGGAATGACAGCCTTAAGAAAGGGTTAGTATCGCGCGCAGGCGCAGGCAGGTCCACGGCTCCGGTCTACACGGCCAAGCCTAAAGCCGCGATAACCTTAATGTAGCCGCCCCCGCAAGCTGCAGCCCAACGGCATCCGCAGGATTCGCGGGCGGGCTGCGCGGCGATGGATGCGGCCAAGCCCAAGCCCTGAGACTTTGCCGAAAGAGCAGGCTGGCGCGGCATCACAGGTGCCCATCCTCCCCTGGAGGGGGAGGATCGGTTCGCATGCAGCGAAGCGCAATGCGAACCGAGGTGGGGTGACAGCCTCTCAATGGAGGCGGTGCTCGAGTGGAGAGATCACCCCACCCCGCTCGCGCTTCGCGCGATCGACCCCCGAGCGAGCTCCGCTCGTCTCGACCCCTCCAGGGGAGGGTAAGAGAGCGGCCACAGCAGGCACCAGACTACCTCAACCCAGGGTTCCCTCATGCGGAACCCTCATCCTGACCGCGATTAAATTTCGCGGCGCAGCCCGGATCACGTTTGCGTTGCACAATGTTGACATCTTAGGCGGCGATAGTGATGGGCGCTGGGCGAGCCATCTTTTTGTATCGCGTTCCAGTGTTCGTTCCCGCTGAATTTGAGGCCTAGGTCGGGGCCGGCGGGCGCGCCAGAAGGCTCACTCCATTTTTTCTTTATCGTGAGGGACATCATGACAGGTGCGACTGATCCGTTTTCTGCCTCGATCATTCCGTTCGAGGTTCCCGAGCAGATGCGTGCGTTCGCCGAAAAGGGCGTGTCGCAGGCCCGCGAGAGCTACGCCAAGTTCAAGGACGCGGCCGAGACCCACAACGGCACCGTTGAGGCCGTGTTCACCTCCGCCAACAAGGGCGCGAGCGAGTACACCGCCAAGCTGGTGGAGTTCATGAAGGCCAACACCAGCGCCCAGCTGGACTTCGCCCAGCAGCTGTTCGGCCTCAAGTCGCCGGCGGAAGCGCTGGAGCTGTGGACCGGCCACACCCGCACCCAGCTCGAGACCTTCCAGTCCCAGGCCAAGGAGCTGGCCGAGCTGACCCAGCGCGTCGCCGCCGAGACCGTCGAGCCGATCAAGGCCTCTGCCTCGAAGTTCTACAAGCCCGCCGCCTGATTAGGCCGGCTGGTTTAAATTAAGAAACCCGGGCCTAGAGCCCGGGTTTTGCTTTGGAAATAACCTCGTCGGAAGCGCGATTCTCGGGTTTTGCGGCCTTGCCAAAAACGCCCGTTGCACCTAGTTTCCGCCCCGTCCAGCCCCCCTTAGGTCGACGGCCCGTCCAGGCGCCCAAGGCGGCTCGCAAGGATGCAGTTGTAGCTCAGTTGGTTAGAGCGCCTGTCTGTGGAACAGGAGGTCGGTGGTTCGAGCCCACCCAACTGTACCAAGATTGCGGATAACACCGCGTTCCCAGCATCTTACTGATAGACCAGCAGGATTTGCGCCGCCTAAAATACAAAAGGCTGCACAAATGGCGTTGCGAATGGTCGCGTTGAATCGAGCCGCAGATGGTCGGTGGTTCGCCCGTAAGGGCATCCCCGAGGACGTACGCGAGGACTACCAACGGCTCTATGGGCACAAGCGCGAGGCGCACCTCAAGCTTCCGGCCGGTACGCCTAAGCACGAAGCCAAGGCCCGCCTCGGAGAGTGGGAGGCCGAGGTCGAAACCCGCATCGCGACCCTGCGAGCCCAAAGGAATGGCGAGGGTCAACCACTCACCAAGCTCAACGCAATCGCGCTTGCGGGCCGTTGGTACAACTGGTTCGTGAAGCTGCACGAGGCCGATCCAGGGAAGCCAAAGTACTGGCGGGACTTCAGCGATCACGTCGTGTGGAATGTGATCCGCCCAGAGGCGCCTGACGAGTACGAAGAGGATCCAGGGTCCGACCCTCACGCAGATTGGCAATATGACCCAGAGGTGCGGGAAGCCGTGAGGCCGCAGATTGCCGAATTGGCGCGGGTCGCAACCTTCCTCGCCAACGAGGGGAAGGCGTTGAACCTTACCGCGCATGCGCTGTTCGTGGACGCTGTCAGCGACAATCTGTTGCCCGCAATCCAGCTATTGGAGAAGCGCGCGAATGGCGACTACGCCCGTGACGAGAGGCCCGATACCTTCCCGTCGTTCGCAGACGGGGCGCCGCGCTCGCCCAGTGTGAGTTGCTGGGAGCTTTTTGAGGCTTTCGTGCTTGCAACAAAGCCGGCGCCGAAGACGGTGACCCGTTGGCGGGCCGTTTTCCTTGAGATGCAGCGAGAGTGGTCCCTCCGACCTAGCTCCGGAAGGCCTAGCATGTAGAACGCCGGGCGCACGTTTTAAGGCCGCTAGACCCCTTCCGCCCTCGGCGAAATCATCACCGATACGAGTTTCGAAACGTGTATCCGGGTTGTGGTGGATCAGTTGCTGACCTTGATTGCTGATGATGATCGAAGTGTGCTCAATTGAAAACGCGCTTTGCCATTTCATCGAATGGGACAGCAGTGCTCGCTTGAAGAGCATCGCCGCCAGTCACATCTCATAGGGATCGGGGATCGTTGGCCCGGCACACTGGCAACGCACCCACCGGCCCTCATTGAAGGTCGCGTGCGTCCAATAAGAGCGAGTACGGGCTGCGTTCGAGCACCGCTCGACACAGTACCTCTACGCAAACGCAACGGCACGAGCCGTCGAGGGAGACCTTGGCGGCTTTTGCGTGTGGCAGGCCTCCTGTGATTGACAGTTGAGCGAACCCGTGTCGACCCTTCGGCGCTGTCTGTGGGAACAGGAGGTCGGTGGTTCGAGCCCACCCAACTGTACCACCGTTGCGGATAAGTCCGCTTTCCCAGCAACTTACTGATAGGCCTGATGTATTTGCGCCGCCTAAAATACAAAAGGCGCTACAAATGGCATTGCGGATGGTTGAGTTAGTTCGAGCGAAGGGTGGCGGCTTTATCGCTCGAAAAGGTATCCCGGCCGATGTGCGCGACGACTATGGGCGCTTGTATGGGGTGCGCTGGGAAGCTCAGCTTCGGATACCGAGCGGGACGCCAATCCCCTTTGCGAAGTCACAGCACGGCGAGTGGTTAGCTGAGATTGAGACCCGTATCGCTGCATTACGGGCGCATAGGAATGGCGAAGGCCAGCCTCTCACCCGGCTTAACGCTATAGCGCTCGCTGGGCGCTGGTACGTTTGGTTCGTGA
The DNA here is from genome assembly GCF_052114925.1 of Bradyrhizobium sp. 2TAF36. Lineage (NCBI taxonomy): Bacteria > Pseudomonadati > Pseudomonadota > Alphaproteobacteria > Hyphomicrobiales > Nitrobacteraceae > Bradyrhizobium > Bradyrhizobium sp. 2TAF36. Next base: position 85,440 of record NZ_JBFRFR010000031.1, read on the forward strand.
AGCAGCACGAGGCCAATCCTGGTCCCGCGAAATACTGGCGGGAGTTCGGTGACCATCTCGTGTGGAAGGTCATCTACCCCGAGGCGCCCGATAGCTACCACGAAGGCCCTTATATGGACAGCTTTGCAACCTGGTTGTAACTTTCCAAAGGTTGACGTTCGGAGGAACGGTGGACGGTGGCAGACACGCCCCTAAACGACGCTCCGAAGTTGAACGATAGCAAATCCGCATCGTTCTCCACTCGTCTGCGTCTTCGCCTTGGGAAACTCGGCGCGATCATTGCGTCCGTTGCTGCGGTTGGTGCTGTGGTCGGCGGGCTCGCGGGCTACTGGCACGCGTGGGACATTTTGCACAGCCACGTCGGCAGAGATACGACCACGACCACGACTGCCGCGTCCACCGGTCTGATCGTCTCGAAGGGGCCTTCAGTAGCTGTATTGCCTGTTTCGAGCCCCATTGCCGCGCCGGGGCTTGGTTCGTTTGCCGACAGGGTAACCCAACAACTTGCATCCTCCCTCGGGAGGTTCAGCACTTTGCGAGTGATACCGCGCGCAACCGCTGCAAACTTTCTAAAGGAAGGTGATGATGCCATCAAAGCGGCCCGGAAGGCGCAAGTCGACTATCTGGTGAGCGGTGAGGTTCACCCATTGGGCGGCGGTGCTCGCGCGAATATCCACGTTTCGGACCTGCGCACTGGTACAGAGATTTGGTCGAAGTCCTTCGATGCGAATGCCGAAGGCGTGCAAACGGAAACGTCCGCGTACGAAATTGGCGACGCCGCCGCCGTGCAGATTGGTGGCTACCCCGGCGCAATTATGAACGCAGATTACTCGCAATCCCAGAACAAGCCGGTCTTCGAACTCAGTCCATATGAATGTATTGTTCATGCGGTAGTCGGGTCTGTACGTGGATTGTCATCCGCAATTCTGAAAGCGTTAGAGTGCTCCAAGCGACTTACCGAGCGACAGCCGAATAACGCATTCGCGTGGTCAGCACGCGCCACTGTTCTTTTTAACCAAAGAAGCATGGGGATCGGTCTACCTTCCGACCAAATTCAACACACCGATAAGCGTCTGTATTTGAACGAGGAAATCTTACGGGGCGCGACACGCGCCGTTGAGCTTGCACCCGACGATGCGTTCGCTCAAAGAACCTACGCTCTGGCGATGAGTACCAAATGTCAAATCCACCTGTACCGACAAGAATTGGAAAAGGCCCTCGCGCTCAATTCCAACGATGCGCGAACCCTCTCAGGAGGTATGTGGCTCGCCTTCATGGGGGACTGGGATGACGGGACCGCAATGGCCGAAAAGGCCATTCGCTTGGCGGGTCCCAATGCCTCGTTTGCTTGGTGGTTAGCGCCCGCAAAGCGACACTGGTGGAAAGGCGAATATCAACAGGCGCTTGAGGATTTCCGGCACGCCTACCTTGAGGGTTTTTGGCTCAGTCATCTCGATCAGGCGTACGCGCTGCCGTTTCTCGGTCGGTTCGACGAGGCCAAGGCGGAGGTCGGAAAGCTGCTGAAATTGCGCCCGGATTTCACCATTCGCGAGGCCGACAGTTATTATCGAATGTTCTGCTTTCAGCCCGAATACATCGAGAAGATGAACAGCGCGCTACGGCAGGCAGGGCTGCCAGAATAGAGAGGAAGCTCTGGGAGCCGGCGCACAGCAGGCAAGTGCCTTCCCTATTAGATGGTCGTGAAGCTTCAGTGCCAGTCGTGCTCCGGCTACGTCGAGCTGCTCAAGAATACAAAAACACGCTACAAAAGCCGATCTTTGGCGAGCAAAAAAGCTAGGTTTATCAAAGACAAAGTTGAGCGGCGGCAGTACCCACCCAACTGTACCAGTGATTTCAGTTGGTTATTCCAGGATCGTTGAACCGGTGCACTGGGGCGGCTTTTGGTTCGTCTTTCCGGGCGGCCAGTTGCAGCCCTCGCCCGATTAGCTCTGCAAAGATCTCTTCCGCTCATCGAGTACCCTTGCTTGCAGAGAGCCTTCGTCTGCCCTCCATCGGCCTCTCGGATTGCATCGGGCAAATTTTTGAAGCAGCGGTCTCCAGCTCAAAGCATCCGTTCGACGCTTCTTCTCAGCCTCCGTTGTCGCTGTGGCTCTCTTGGCAATGCGGCGATGCACAATCGACTTTTTGTCGGGGATAGGCGGAACTCAATCGTTGCCCGCTTTGCCGCTTTCATGTCTTGTTCCTCTTTTCAACCTTTGGGTGACGGAATGGTAGGCGAGAAGCAAGCCTATAAGCTGACCGTGGCCGGGCCTGGCCACAATTTCGAGCGTGAGATCGACGAAGCGTGCTGATTCCGCTCGATGTCGCCCACCATTCCAGAATGATCTCGCCCACCGTTCCGATTTGATGTCGCCCACCATTCCGGGATGATGTCGCCCGGGGTGACGAGGCCTCTTCTGGCTCCGATACGGTCCCGCCTTTCGGCTTTGCGAA
>NZ_JBFRFR010000032.1:0-162154 GCF_052114925.1 Bradyrhizobium sp. 2TAF36
GCTGCAGCCGCCCAGAACCTCCGGAAACTAGCCAAGCTGATCCCAGCGCCGCAGCCAAAACCGACCTAAGAGGCGGTCGGTTCGCGCTGCGAATTGCGGCCGTCTTGCTCGAAGACCGACTTCTTCAACGGAATCGGTCAAAAGCCGACACCGCGCCAATGCCCCAGCACGCCAGCTTGGGGTCACAAGCCGAAATCTGCATCGAGCAACGCCACGTCTGCGAAGGGCCAAGAGCGGCCGTCGCACGCCAGCCCATGAATAAGAGAGGTCGCCTCGCGAACGACCTCTCCTTCGTGTCCGGCAATGTATCTTATTTGCGATCAGCTTTTTTGAACGGCGGCCGCGGCTTTGCGTATCACGTCGATAACCACATTTGGCTGGGAGAGCATCGGCACGTGGCTGCTCGCCACTTCGGTGACCGTCGCTCCCATGCGCTTCGACACCCAGCGTTGCAGATCCGGATGCACGGTATGGTCTTGCGTGGCCAGAATGTACCAGCTCGGCTTCGACCGCCACGCGATCTTGTCGGCGCTGAGCTTCTGTTGCTGGAACAGATTGTAGACGGGCGCATATTGGGTGGCCCAAACCAGCTTCTGGTCTTCCGCGGAGAGGTCTCCTGCGAAGAACTCGGTGCCGCTCGGAAGCATCCAGGCACGCCCATCGGCGACCTCGACGCGTGAGAAGATATCCGACGGATACTTGTCGAGCCGGTCCTGTACGGTCTCGCCGGCATCCGGAGCGACCGCTGCAATGTAGACGAGACCGACCACGCGTTCATCGGTGCCCGAGCCCGTGATGGTGGCGCCGCCATACGAATGGCCGACGAGAAGGACCGGGCTGCCAACACGATTGAGTGTGCGCCTCACCGTCGCCAGGTCCTCCTCAAAGGAGTCCAGGCCATATTGAACGGCGATCACTTCGTACCCGTCGGCCTGCAATGCTGGAATGACTTTGCTGAAACAGGAGCCATCGGCCCAAATGCCGTGACAGAAAACGATCGTTGGCTTGATTTGCGCAGACATACTGCTTTTCCTTTTTTGCACGAGCTTCAGCGATGAAGGGCATTGGAAGACCAACTCGGTTGTCGGGGCCTCCATTGCGAAAGTCAGACTATTCGTTCATAAATGGCCGATTAGCCGTCTTTCGTTCGGTTCTTTCGCGATCCAAAGTCCTGAATGACAACGATTCTAGAAAGAACGGCCGGTCTGCTGGCCTTCGTGCGGACGGTTGACGCGGGTTCTTTCGCCGGCGCCGCGCGATCGATCGGCGCCAGCCCCTCGGCGGTATCGAAAAGCGTTTCGCGCCTCGAACAACGCCTCGGCGTGCGCTTGCTGCAGCGCTCAACGCGCACACTCAGCCCAACGTCCGAAGGCGCCGCTTACTACGAGCACGTCGCTCCCCATCTGCGCGCGATAGAGGAAGCCGACGACGTCGTGCAGGTTCCGGGAAACGTCCGTGGCGTGCTTCGGGTCACTGTGCCGAGTACATTTGGACGCCCGTTGATTTCCGCATGGGCGGGCTCGTTCCTGGAGCGCTATCCGGACATCAAGCTTGATCTCAGCGTCACGGACCGCCGTGTCGATCTCATCCGCGAGGGTTTCGACCTCGCTGTCAGAATTGGCGAATTGGAAGACACAAACCTGATCGGCCGCTCGTTAGGTGTCCTGCAATATGTTCTGGGCGCATCGCCGGAATACCTTCAGCGACGAGGAATCCCGCAGTCGATCGACGATCTCACTCAGCATGCCTGCCTTCGCCATCTGCTTGGTGGCCGGCCGCAAGCATTTACTTTTGCGGACGGCACACGGGTCATCCCCAATGGCCCCTTCGATAGCGACGATGCCCAGTCGTTGATTGAGGCGGTCATAAAAGGCGTTGGCATCACGCAGTTCATGCGCATCGCTATCGAGGACGAGCTTGCCGCCGGACGATTGAATGTCGTGCTGCCGGGCATACCGATGTTCACCACACCGGTCTACGTCCTGCACGCATTCGGACGACAACTCCCCCTGCGAGCCCGCCTGTTCATCGATTTTCTTGTCGACGCCTTGGGCGTGTCGCGCAATTTGTCACTCTGAACTTTAGGAACTGGCCAGAAACGGGTCCGACGCGCGAGCAGGGATTTCCGCCTGATCCTCTCGGCCAGTGACATCTAAAGCGCGGGCAAGCCGGGCGGCGGCTTGCGCATGTCGGTCGCCTGCTCATAGGCGTAGGCCAGACGCAGCAGCTTGTGCTCGCTCCAGGCACGGCCTGCGAAGGTTACGCCGAGCGGATAGTCAGGCGTGTCCTTGTCGTCTGCTCCCGAAATGAAACCGCCCGGCACCATGACGCTGGGATAGCCCGCCTTCGCTGATATCACGCAGCCGGCGGCGCCGGGAAACAGCACCGCGTCGAGCTTGTACTGGTTCATGTAGGCGTCCATGCCGCGCGTCTTGGCGGAGAGCAGGTCCATGGCCCGCGCCGATTTGTACTCGCGCTCGCTGAGATCGCCTCTGGTCATGTTGGCGGCGAGGAACAGGTCCTGGCCGAACCGCAGCGCCGTCTCAGCGTTCGCCTCGTTGAAGGCCACGATGTCGGCCATGGTCTTCATCTCTGTGTTCGTCGCCCAATCGCTGAGGTAGAGATTGAGATCGTGCTTCAGCTCGTAGAGGAAGACGATCGGCGGCGTCGCCAGATTACCCTTGTTGCGACTCAGGGGATTGCGATTGAGCACGTTCATGCTCGTACCCGGCCCGCCGATCCAGCCAGATGTTGGCATGTTGGCACGCACGATGATGGCGCCCAGATCCTCCAGCACCTTGATCGCGTCGATCATCACCTTGGCCGACCTGGGCGGCAGCTTGCCGTAATAGCGATCGTTGAGCGGGTCGGTCGAGTCGCTCGGCACGCCGATGCGCGCGCCCTTCATCGCGTCGGTCGCGAGGTCGGCGGTGTAGTCGACCGGCCGCCGCTGCCGCTCGGTCGCGGGGTCGAGTGGGTCTTCGGCCGCGAACACGTTCAACAGCATCGCCGCGTCGCACACCGTGCGCGTCATCGGCCCTGCAGTGTCCTGGCTGTGCGCGATCGGCAGGATGCCGGCGCAACTGACCAGCCCAACGGTCGGCTTCACGGTGACGAGGCCGTTTTGGCTTGCGGGATACAGCAGCGAGCCCGACGTCTCGGTGCCGATCGAGGCCGAGCACAGGCCGGCCGCCACCGCGACCGCCGAACCCGCGCTTGATCCGCCTGGCTGCACGACCGGAATGCCGTGATCGCCCATCAGCGCCGGCGCGTAAGGGTTTTTCACTTGGCCGCCGAGCGACGAATAGCCCGAGGGCATGTCGGCCGCGAGAATGTTGGCGAACTCCGTCAGGTTCGCCTTGCCCAGGATCACCGCACCGGCCTTTCGCAGCAGCTTGACGATTGTCGCGTCTCTCCTGGCGCGCGCGCCCTCCAGTGCCAGCGAGCCCGCCGTCGTCGGCTGCTTGTCGCCGGTCGCGATGTTGTCCTTCACCAGGATCGGGATGCCCGCCAACGGCCGCTTGGCCGATGGTTTTGTGTCGTCGAGCTCGCCAGCGATCCCGAGCGCGTCGGGATTGATCGCGCGCACGGAGTTGAGCGCGGGCCCGTTGCGGTCATAAGCTTCGATGCGCGCGAGGTAAGCTTTGGTCAGCGCCGTGGCAGTGACCTGTCCGCTGGCCAGCGCATGAGCGATATCGCTCATCGGCGCATTGTCGAGCTTCAGAGTGATCGGTGCTTCAGCGCTGACGGCAGCCGCGGCGATGCCGGCATCGCGGCGGGATGGCTTCTTCATGGCGTGCCTCGCCTGACGGCGCGTCCCGAACCATGACGCCGCGATGATCGTATATTGCCGGTGTTTTGCCCGACGGGTCAACCGCATCGCATGGCTCAGCAAGCCATCGAGCGGACCGTGCAAGCCATTGAAATATCTAACCCCGGCTACTGTGCATGGGGTTGTTTTTCAGGTTTTTGTTTTGGGTTGCCCAAAAAGATTGACCTCTCCTCCGATGGGGAGAGGTCAACGTTGCAGCAGGTTCGACTTGATCGAACGGCCCCTACTCCCAGGACCAGGTCGAGAAATCGTTCTCGTATTGCGGGACGTCCTTCCAGACGCCCTTCAGCTTCTTGTTGGTGATGGTGATGAGCTGGGGCTGGTACAGGAAGCCGGCGACCGCGTCGGTGGCCAGCATGCGCTGGGCATCGCCGAGCAGCTTTGCGCGGCCGGCCTGGTCAGGCGTCGACACGATCTGCTTGTAGAGCGCGTTGAAGGCCTCGTTGTTGTAGCCGAGGTAGTAGTCCGGCTCGGTGATCTTGACGAGGTCGAACGGCTCGACATGGCTGACGATGGTGAGGTCGAAATTGTGCGGGCCGTTGCCGGCGAACACCTGCGACAGCCACTGCGCCCATTCGACATTCTCGATCTTGGCGATGATGCCGACCTTGGCGAGCTGGGCCGCGAGGATCTCGCCGCCCTGCCGCGCATAGGACGGCGGCGGCAGCTTCAGCGACAGTTCGAGCGGCGTGGTGACGCCGGCTTCCGCCAGCAGCTTCTTGGCCTTCTCGGGATCGTAGGGGTTGATGCCGGTGGTGTCGACGAAGCCGAGCGCGCCGGGCACGTAGAAGCTGCCGATCGGCGTGCCGAAACCATCAGCCGCGCCGTCGACCATCGCCTTGCGGTCGATCGCGGCGAGGATGGCACGGCGCACGCGGACGTCGTCGAGCGGCTTCTTGCGCTCGTTGATGCCGACGATGGTCTTGGCACGGGAGCCGCCGACCATGACGTTGAAGCGCGGATCGGCCTTGAACTGTCCGATGGCGCGCGCTGCCGCAACGCGCGGGAACGCATCGACGTCGCCAGAGAGCAGCGCCGCGGTCTGCGCGGCCGGGTCGGAGATGAAGCGGATCGTCACCTTCGACAGCTTGATCGCGGCGGCGTTGCGATAGTCGGCCCATTTGGTCAGGGTGATCGAGGAGCCCTTGGCCCAGGCCCCGAGCTGATAGGGCCCGGTCCCGACCGGCTGCGTGCCGTTGGTGGCTGCACTCTTCGGCTCGACGATCGAACCGCTCGCCTGTCCGAGCAGGAACGGCAGGTTCGGCTCGGAATACTTCACCGTGATCACGACGGTGTCGGCGTCGGGCGCGTCGACCTTCTCGAAAGCCTGGAACAGGCTCTTGTCCTTGTTGGTGCTGGTCGCGATCGCGTTGCGCTCGAACGAGAACTTCACCGCCGCGGAATCGAACGGCTCGCCGTTCTGGAATTTGACGCCCTTGCGCAGCTTGAACGTGTAGGTCTTCAGGTCGGGCGAGGCGGTCCAGCTCTCCGCCAGCAAGGGCGAGACGGAGCCGTCCTCGTTGATCTTGGTCAGCGTCTCATAGATGTTGTAGAGCGTTACTTCGGCGATCGCGGCCGCGGCGGCGATGGTGGGATCGAGCCCTGGCGGCTCTAGCGCCATCGCCATGACGACGCTGTCCTTCTTGCCCTGCGCCAGCACCGGCAGCGGTGCTGCGACAAGCGCGGCGGCAAATGCGACGATCGATAATTTCCTGAACATGCGTAACTCCCCGGCCTTCTCTTGTCTCAGCCTACGCCAATTCCATGGGGGACACTAACCTTCCATGACCGCGTGCGGCAATGCCATCACGGCCTCCGCCTTGTGGCAGGCGGCGAGATGGGCTTCGCCGACCTTGCGTAGCAAGGGCGGAACCTCGCGGCAATGCTGGTCGGCGAGCGGACAGCGCGCGACATAGGGGCATCCGGCAGCAGTCACCGATTGCGAGGCGATCGCCTGGGCCCCGCGCCGCCGTCGGCCGCCGCCGGCGCGCGCCCGCGGCACGGCATCCAATAGCGCCCGCGTATAGGGATGGGCACAGCGCTCGAACAGGTCCTCCGGCCTGCCCTGCTCGACGATCCGGCCGAGATACATCACCGCGACCTCGTCGCAGAGATAGTCGACCACGGCGAGGTCGTGGCTGATCAGGATGTAGCTCAGGCCGAACTGCTCCTGGAGGTCCTGCATCAAATTGAGCACCTGCGCCTGCACGGAGACGTCGAGCGCGGAAACCGGCTCGTCGGCGACGATGAGCTTCGGCTGGGTGATCAGCGCGCGCGCGATCGCGATGCGCTGGCGCTGTCCGCCGGAAAATTCGTGCGGATATTTGTCCATGTCGGCATCGCGCAGGCCGACCTGCCGCAGCACCGCAGAGACGCGGGCGCGAAAAGTGGTGCGGTCGGCATCTTCCAGCACGGTGAGCGGCTCGGCGACGATGCGCGCGATGGTCTGGCGCGGATCGAGCGATCCGTAAGGATCCTGGAACACCATCTGGAAATCGCGGCGCGCGCGGCGCAGCTCGTCGGGCGAGATGCGGTTGAGATCGCGCCCGAGCAGCGCGACCTGCCCCGACATCGGCCGCTCCAGCGCCATCACCACCCGCGCGAAGGTCGACTTGCCCGAACCAGACTCGCCGACGACGCCGAGGCTCTTGCTGGCATCGACCCGCACGCTGACGCCGTTGAGCGCGCGCACCTGGCCCGGCGGGCGGAACAGGCTTTCGCGCGGCAGCGTGTAACGCTGCTCAAGATTCTTGACGTCGAGAAGCGGCGCTGCGGTCATGCGGGCAGCGCTCCGACATTCGCGGCCATGGAGACATCGGTGCGCACACAGCGCACGCCGTGACCGGGACCGACTTCGATCATCGGCGGCAGCGCCACGCGGCACTTGTCCTCGACCAGCGGACAGCGGTCGCCGAACGTGCAGCCGGCAGGCAATTCCGCAAGTTCGGGCACCGTCCCCGAGATCGTCGTCAGCCGCGTCCCCTTGCGCGCGCCGAGCTTCGGCCGGGCGCGGAACAGGCCCTGCGTGTAGGGATGGCCCATCCGGCGGAACACCTCGTCGGTCGGCCCGCTCTCGACGACCGTGCCGCCATACATCACCATCATGCGTTGCACGTTCTCGGCGATAACGCCGAGATCGTGCGAGATCAGGATCATCGACATGCCGCGCTCCTCGACGAGATCGGCGATGAGGTCGAGGATCTGGCCCTGGATAGTGACGTCGAGCGCCGTGGTCGGCTCATCCGCGATCAGGAGGTCGGGCTCACAGGCCAGCGCCATGGCGATGGTGACGCGCTGGCGCTGACCGCCGGAGAACTGGTGCGGATAGGCGTCGATCCGCCTTGCGGGGTCGGGCAATCCGACGCGGTCGAGCAAGGCGATCGCTTCACGCCGCGCCTGCGCCGCCGAATATTTCTTGTGACGCCGCAGCGGCTCGGCAACCTGATGGCCGATCGTGTGCATCGGGTTGAGCGCGGTCATCGGCTCCTGGAAGATCATGCTGATACGGTTGCCGCGCAGCTTGCAATAATCCGCATCCGACAGACCGGCGAGCTCGCTGCCGTCAAGCCTGATGCTGCCGGTCACGACAGCACTGTCTGGCAAGAGGCCCATCAGCGACAGCGCCGTCACCGACTTGCCGCAGCCGGATTCGCCGACGAGACCCAGCGTCTCGCCGCGCTTGAGGGTGAAGCTGACGCCGCGCACGGCCTGCGCGGGTCCGCGGCTGGTGTTGAGGCGAACGCCGAGATTGGCGACCTCGATCAGCGGCAGGGTTGAGCGCTCCCCCATCGTCATCGCTCCCGCGCCAGTCGCGGATCGAGCAGATCGCGCAGTCCGTCGCCGAGCAGATTGAGCCCGAGCACCGCGATGGCGATCGCCGCGCCCGGATAGACCGCAAGCATCGGCGACTGGAACAGCAGCGTCTGTGCGTCGTTCAGCATCCGTCCCCAGGACGGCTGCGGCGGCTGCGTGCCGAGACCGAGATAGGACAGCGCGGCTTCGGCAAGGATGGCGAGCGCGAACTGGATCGTGACCTGCACGATCAGGATCGACAGGATGTTGGGCAGCACATGCTCGATGGTGATGCGGAATTTGCCCTTGCCCGACGCGCGCGCGGCCAACACGAATTCGCGCGCCCAGATCGCGTTGGCCGAGCCGCGCGTCAGCCGGGTCAGCGTCGGGATCTGGAAGATGCCGATCGCGATGATCGAGGTCACCATGCCCGGCCCGACGACCGCGGCTAGCATGATTGCGGAGAGCACCGCCGGAAAGGCGAAGGTGAAATCGGAGAAGCGCATGATGATCTCTTCGGTCCAGCCGCGCTTGGCCGACGCGACCAGGCCGAGGCAGACGCCGAAGGTGAGACCGATGCTCACGGCGATGATGCCGACCAGAATGGTCGAGCGCGCGCCTGCGAGCAGCAGCGAGACGATGTCGCGGCCGAAGGAATCGGTGCCGAGCCAGTGCGCCGCCGACGGCGGCCGGAGCTTCGAGGCGATGTCGATCTCATAGGGCGACCACGGCGTCCACACCAGCGACAGCAGCGCCGAGGCGAGCACCAGCAGGCTCAGCGCTCCGCCGAGCACAAAGCTGCGGTGACGCAGCGCGCGGGTCCAGAAGGTGCGGGCCGGCAGCGGACGCGTTGCGACCGGGGCGTCAACCGAAGTGGCCAGGGGCGCGCTCACAAATCGTGGACCTTGATGCGGGGATCGATGAAGGCGTAGAGCACATCGACCACGAAATTCACGATGACGACCATGGCCGCAAGCAGCATCACGCAATTACGCACCACGATCAGGTCGCGGTTGGCGATCGACTGGAAGATCAGGCGGCCGAGGCCCGGCAGGTAGAACACGTTCTCGATCACGATGGTGCCGGCGAGCAGATTGGCGAATTGCAGCCCCATCACCGTCATCACGGGGATCATGGCGTTGCGCAGCACGTGGCTCCACAGCACCTCGCGCTTGCCGAGACCCTTCGCGCGCGCCGTGCGGACGAAATCTTCGCGCAGCACTTCGAGCACGGCCGAGCGCGTGACGCGCGCGAGGATCGCGGCCTGCACCACGGCGAGCGAGATCGCCGGCAGCAGCAGCGACTTGATGCCGAGCCAGATGCCATCCTCCCAGCCGGGAAAGCCGCCCGCCGAGAGCCATTGCAGCCGCACCGAGAACAGCAGGACCAGCAGGATCGCGAACCAGAAATTCGGCAGCGCGATGCCCACTTGCGTCAACGACATTACGCCGACGTCGCCGAGCTTGTTGTGGTTGGCCGCGGTGTAGATGCCGGCCGAGAGCGCCAGCGTCACCGTGATCAGCATCGACATGATCGCGAGCGGAACGGTCAGCACCAGCCGCTCCGCGATCAGGCTCGCGACCGGCGTGCCATAGACATAGCTGTTGCCGAGATCGCCGACGAGGAGGCCCTTGATCCATTGCAGATAGCGAACCGCCAGCGGCTGGTCGAGCCCGAGCTTGACGGTGAGCGCACGCACCGCGTCGGCCGAGGCATCGGCGCCCATCAGCATCTGCGCCGCGTTGCCCGGAAGAGCGTCCAGCACCAGGAAAATGATCACGGATGCGCCGACCAGCGTCGCCAGCAAGGTAAACAGACGTCGAAGAAAGAATACGCTCATGCGCGCTCGGCTTCAGGGCTCATCCGCCGCACGATCAACATGTCCGGGCGCCGGAGGCAAGTCCTTTGCGGCATGTACCTCACCTCAGCCGGGCCGGCGGGACAGAAGATCGTGCGAGGCCTCGAACAGCGCGCTCACCCGCAGCAATTCGGCATCGGCACGGAAGCGCCCGACGAGTTGGAGCCCGATCGGCAGGCCGTCGCCGCCGAAGCCGCTGGGAAGACTGATCGCGGGGTGTCCGGTCATGTTGAACGGCATGGTCCAGGGGAACCAGTGCGGCCGGACGCTGTCGAAGTGCTTGCCGTCGATCTCGATGGTGCCGAACAGGTCCTGGTCGATCGGCAGCGCGGTGCGGGTAAGGGTCGGCATCGCCAAAAGATGCCCGCGCGCAAGCAGGGATTGCACACGGCGGAACAGCGCGGTGCGCGCGAACATCGCCTCCTGATAGGCGATGCCGCTGACATTGGTCGCGAGCGCGACCTGCTTGACGAAGGCTTCGCTGAGGACGGCGCCGTGCTCGGCCACCAGCTTGGCGAAACGCGTGCGCCAGACGGTGTGGTTGATGGCGCGCCAGATCGGCTCGATGTCAAACCCCTCGCCGGAGAACTCCTCGAGCTCGGCACCGAGACCGGCCAGCCGGTCGAGGCTCGCCTTGAAGCTGGCCGCGACATCTGACGACACCGGGCGGCCGGGCGGCGACGCACAGAACAGGATCCTTTGCCCGCGCAGATCGCCGCGCGGCGCGGCGGTGCCGATGAAATCGGGCACGGGCACGCCGATCGACCAGGGATCGCAGGAATCCTCACCGGCCATCGCCTGCATCATCAGCGCGGTGTCGGCGACCGTGCGCGTGGTCGGCGTGACATAGGTCTGGTTGCCGAAGGCGTCGAGCGCCTGGCTGTGCGCGATCACGCCGTTGCTCTGCTTCAGCCCGACCACGCCATTGCAGGCTGCGGGAATTCGCGTCGATCCGCCGCCATCGGTCGCAATCGCAAGGGGCGCGATGCCGCTCGCCACCGCCACCGCAGCGCCGCCGCTGGAGCCGCCGGAGGAGCGCTCAGCGCTCCACGCGTTGCGGGTGCGGCCGAACAGCGGCGAGTCGGTCAGGCATTTGCTGCCGAATTCCGGCGTGGTCGTTTTGCCGATCAGAATCGCGCCTTCCGCGCGCAGCTTTGCGACTGCGACGGCGTCCTCGGTGGGCACATTGTCCTTGTAGGGAACGGCGCCAAAGGTGGTCCTCACACCCTTGGTGTTGACGATGTCCTTGACGGTGACCGGAAGCCCATGCAGCAGGCCGAGCGGCTCGCCGGCCATCGCCTTGCGCTCAGCCGCACGCGCCTGCGCCATCGCCTCGTCGCCGCAGAGCGTGATGAAACAGTTCAGCTCGGGCTGAAGCGCCTCGGCGCGCGCGAGCACGGCGCGGGTGACTTCGACAGGCGAAATCTTCTTCGTGGAAATGAGGCCGCGCAACTCGGTTGCGGACAGCAGGCAGGGATCGCCGTTCATCGTCAAATCATCGCTCCGAAGCCGGCCCTCGTTGGCCCAAGCATTGACAAGGCATTGACAGCGAGAATGACACTTCTGTTAACTCAGCGTCCAATACCATTTTGGTGGTCAACCCATACGTTTTCGGTATGCCAATGGATCTTCACCGGCTTCGCTACTTCGTCGCCGTGGCCGAGGCGCGCAGCGTCGGCAAGGCCGCCGAACGGCTGCGGATGGCGCAGCCGCCGCTGTCGGTCCAGATCCGCAAGTTAGAGGCCGAGGTTGGCGCGCCGCTGTTCCGCCGCGGCACGCGCGGCATGGACCTGACGGAAGCCGGCCAGGCCCTGCTGGTGCGCGCCGGCGAGGCGCTGGCGCTTGCGGCCGACGGGGTCGAAGCCGCGCGGGCGGTCGCGGCCGGCAGCCGCGGGCGGATTTCGGTCGGATACATGTTCGTGCTGGCGAACGCCATGCTGCCGCGCCTGATCCCCGAGCTGCGGCGATCCATTCCCGGCGTCGACCTCGACTTCGCCGAGCTCAGCGCCTCGACGCGCGAGGCGCGGCTGCTCGACCGCAGCGTCACCGTCGCGCTGTGCATGCCGGCGATCCACCATCCCGAGATCCAGGTGGCGCGGATTGGCGCACAACCGTTCATGCTGGCGATGCCGAAGCGCTCGCCGCTTGCGCGCCTGAGCGCGGTGCCGATGGCTCGACTCCAGGGCCGCCCGCTGATCGCGCTGCCGCCGCCGGAGCAAGACCCCGCCTCCTCCGCGGTCGCAGCCTTGCTGCGGCGGCATCAGATCGTGATGCCGATCGCGAGCCGGGTGGAGACGGTGCATTCGGCGATGAGCCTCGTTCTCGCCGGCRAGGGGCTTGCGATCCTGCCGGCCTGCGCGAAGCTTGGCGCGCCGCAGGGCATCGTGTTCAGGCCGCTGCGGGATGCCGCCGACTCCATCGATATCGCCGTGTGCTGGCGGCGGGATTCGCAGAGCCCGCTGATCCGCACCTTCCTCAAATGCGCCGAGAAGGTCGTGGCACGGCTGTGATGCGGACCCGGGCTAGACATTCCAGGTGACTTCATGGCTCCACGGCGGATCGGCGCCCGGGCGGGTACAGGTCAGGCCGGCGCAATTGGCGGCAAAGGACAGCGCGCGGCGAAGCTCGTCCGCGCCGATGTCTTTCAGCTGCTGCCGGCTGATGCGGCCCTGCTTGTGCAGGGCGAACAGGAGCGCAGCCTGAAAACTGTCGCCGGCGCCGATGGTGTCGGCGATCTCGACCTTCGGCGCCTGAACTTCGACCTGCCCTGCGCTCGCGTGCCAGGCAATGGCCCCGTTGTTGCCGCGGGTGATGACGACGAGGCTCGTGCCCTGCCCCAGCAACGCGTTCGCGCGTTGCTGATATTGCTCCTCGCCGAAGAGATACGCGAAATCGACATCCGACATCTTGATGAGATCGGCTTGGCCTGCGAACTCGGCCATGCGCGCGAGATAGGCCGGCTTGTTCTTGACCAGATTGGGGCGGCAGTTCGGATCGAAGGAGATCGTCGACGACGCGCGCGCGTCCGCGATCAGGGCTTTCGTCTCGGCGGCGCCCTGGTCGTTCACCAGCGTGGTCGAGCCGACATGAACGGCCTCGATATTCGCGAACGGAATCGCGCCGCGCCGGTAGGTCCAGTTCCGTGTCGCGGTTTCGGCATCGTAGAAGGCGTAGTGCGACTCGCCCGCGACGATGCGCACGAAGGCGAGCGTCGTCTGGCGGTCGCTGCGGGTGGCAAGCCCCAGCTCGACGTTCGACGCGGTGGCGTGGTCGACGATCATGCGCCCGAACATATCGGTCGAGACGCCGCCGACAAATCCTGTCGGCGCGCCCAGCCGCGCCATGCCGATCGCGACGTTGAGGCAGGAGCCGCCGACCGCAGGCATCACCGCCTCTCGCCCCTCGGTGTTTCGCGTCGGGACGAAATCGATCAGCGCATCGCCGCAGGCAATCAACATCCGTTTCAACCTCCGGCACCCTCGCGCATCGCTTCACGGCTGCTGCGATCGACCTCGCGCAGCAGCTTGTAGACCTCGCGCTTGCGGGCATGAAACGCGGCCATGCCGAGCGCGGTCGGTTCGCTCTTCCGTCCCAGCGCCGACATCTTCGCCATGGTCTCGCCGATCGAGGCATAGGCACCGCCGGCCACCGCGCCGAGCATCGCGGCGCCCAGCAGCACGGGTTCTTTCGTTTGCGGCAGCGCGACGGTGAGCCCGGTGGTATCCGCCATGATCTGCCGCACCAGCGGACTGCGGCTCGCGCCGCCGCCCATGATCATGATGCTGGAATGGACGCCATGCGCGGCAAAGGCCTCGATCACCTCGGCGAGGCCATAAGCCAGACCGCAGAGGCCGGCGACGAACAGCCGCTCCATCGCACCAACGTCGCTGTCGAGATCGAGGCCCGCGATCACCGCGCGGGTGTCGGGGTCGGCGTAGGGAGAGCGGTTGCCGATGAATTCGGGAAGCACATGGACGTCGCGGGCGAGCAGCGCGGCGCGGCTGGCGTCACCGGCGCGCGCGATGATGCGCCGCTCGAGGTACTCGATGAGGTCGACACCCTCGTTGCGCGCCGCCGCGCCCGCCTCGGCATGGCCGGGATGCGACTTGAGGAGATGGTCGATCGCCGCACCCGCAGCCGACTGGCCGCCCTCGTTGAGCCAGAAGTCCGGCACCATGCCGGAATAATAAGGGCCCCATACGCCGGGCACGAAGCACGGCTCCTTCGTCGTCGCCATGATGCAGGCCGACGTCCCCATGATGTAGGCGAGACGGTCGCTGACATCGCTCGTTCCGCCCGATCCGTCGCGTCCGCCGATCGCGCCGATGCCGCCGGCATGGGCATCGATCAGCGAGGCGCCGACCGGCGTGCCCGGCGACAGGCCGAGCTCCGCAGCCGCAGCTCGGGTGAGGCCTTCGCCGAGCCGCGTGCCGGGCGCGACGATCTCGGTGCCGATGCGGGCGTATTTCTCGCTGACGAAATCGGAGAGGCCGATGCGCTTGAAGAACGGCGCGCTCCAGCCGCCGCCGTCGTGTGCGAGGTAGTTCCACTTGCAGGTGACCGTGCAGGTCGAGCGCTGCAGCGACCCGGTCGCGCGCCAGGTCAGATAATCTGCCAGATCGAAGAAATGACCGGCGGCATCGAAGCTCGCGCGCATGTGCCGCTTCAGCCACAGCAACTTCGGCATCTCCATCTCGGGCGAGATCGAACCGCCGACATAGCGCAGCACCGCGTCCCCGGTCTCGTTGATCAGCCGTGCCTCGGCCGTAGCGCGATGATCCATCCAGACGATGACATTGCGCTGGCGGTCGCCGGAGGCACTGACGGTGACCGGCTCGCCTTGCCGATCGAGGACGACCAGCGAACAGGTGGCGTCGAAACCGATGCCGCCGACGCTGTCGGGCGCGATGGCAGCTTCCGCCATCGCCGCTCGCACCGACTTGGCGCAGGCCTCCCAGATGTCGGACGACGATTGCTCGACGATGTCGCCGGCCTCGTGCCAGATCCGGATCGGATGCTTGGCGGTGGCAAGGAGGGTGCCCGCCTCGTCAAACACCCCTGCCCGCGTGCTCGTGGTCCCCACGTCGACGCCGATATACGCTCGCGGCATTGTCGCTCCCGGTCGCTCTCGTCAGTTTTGACGCAAGCCTACCAGCAAGTGTAGCCGCCATCCACCAGCACGATGCTGCCGGTCATCAGGCTCGCGGCCTCCGAGGCCAGGAACAGCACGACGGAGGCGATCTCCTCGACCTGCCCCATCCGCGCCATCGGGGTTCCGCCGATCCAGGCGTCATACATTTTCGGGGTGCTTTTCACGAAAGCATTGAGCGGCGTGTCGATATAGGTCGGCGCCACCGCGTTGACGCGGACGCCGCGCGCGCCCCATTCGGCGGCCAGCGACTTGGTCAAATGGTGCACGCCGGCCTTGGAGGCGTTGTAGAAGCACTGCTCCTGCGGCTTGTTGACGATGAAGCCCGACATCGAGCCGACATTGACGATGGCGCCGCTCTTGGCCTTCAGCATGTGCTTGCCGAATTCGCGGCAGCACCAGAAGGTGCCGTTGAGATTGACGTCGATGACGTTGAGCCAGTGCTCGTCGGTGACGGTCTCGGCCGGCGTCTCGCTGCGGGCGATGCCGGCATTGTTGACGAGGATGTCGACCTTGCCGTGGCGGGCGACGAGGTCGGCCGCGACCTCCGCCACGCGCTTCGTGTCGGTGACATCCATGATCGCCGTCTCGACGTCAAAACCCTTCGCCTTCAGGGTTGCCTTCGCGCTGTCAGCAACCTTGCTGTCGCGATCGCCGATGATGACCTTCGCGCCGGCCTCGGCCAGCGCTTCCGCGCAGGCAAGGCCAATGCCTTGCCCGCCGCCGGTGATGAACGCGGTCTTGCCGCTCAGCTTGAATTTTTCGAGGTACATGGTGGTCTTTCCGTTTCTTGCCGTCTCTTGCCGTTTCTTGTCAGCCCCGAAGCGCGTTGCCGCTCTCGTCGAAGCGATGGATGCGCGCGGGATCCGGCACCAGCGACACGTGGTCGCCGGCATGCAGGCTCAATTCACCGATGTAGCGCGCCGTCAGCATGCCGAGCGGTCCGGCATCGACATAAAGGAAGGTGTCGCTGCCTAGATGCTCGGCGACCGCGATCGTTCCCTGCCAGCCGCCGGCACCATCGCGCTCGATCTTGAGATGCTCCGGCCGCACGCCGATCGTCGCCGCCCCCTTCTGCAAGGCGTGCTCGCCAGTGACGAAGTTCATCTTCGGCGAGCCGATGAAGCCGGCGACGAAGAGATTGGCGGGCCGCTCATAGAGCTCCAGCGGCGAGCCATATTGCTCGATCTTGCCACCATTGAGCACGACGATCTTGTCGGCCATGGTCATGGCCTCGACCTGATCGTGGGTGACGTAGATCGCGGTGGTACCAAGCTGCTTCTGGAGCCGTGTGACTTCTATCCGCATCTGCACGCGCAAGGCCGCGTCCAAGTTGGACAGCGGCTCGTCGAACAGGAACGCCTTGGGCTCGCGAACGATGGCCCGTCCGATCGCGACGCGCTGGCGCTGGCCGCCGGAGAGCTCGCGCGGCTTGCGATCGAGATAGGGCGTGAGGTTCAGTGTCGCGGCCGCCGCCTCGACCTTGCGGTTGGTCTCGTCCTTGGAAAGCCCAGCCATCTTCAGGCCGAAGCCGATATTGCCGCGCACGCTCATGTGCGGATAGAGCGCGTAGGACTGGAACACCATCGACAGCCCGCGCTTGGCGGGCGGCGTGTCGACGACGTTCTTGCCGTCGATCAGGATCTTGCCGCCAGACACGTCCTCGAGCCCGGCGATCAGGCGCAGCAGCGTGGTCTTGCCGCAGCCGGACGGTCCCACGAACACCACGAAGGAGCCGTCCGCGATCTCGAGATCGGCGCCCTTGATGATGTGAACGGGGCCGAAGGATTTCTGTACGTCCTGAAGTGTGATCTGACCCATGATCCGCCAGCCCCTTTACTTCACCGCGCCGAAGGTGAGCCCGCGCACGAGCTGCTTCTGGCTGAACCAACCGAGGACGAGAATGGGCGCGATCGCCAGCGTCGAGGCCGCCGACAGCTTTGCCCAGAACAGCCCTTCCGGGCTCGAATAGGAGGCGATGAACGTGGTGAGCGGCGCGGCGTTCGAGGTCGTCAGGTTGAGCGTCCAGAACGCCTCGTTCCAGGCCAGGATCAGATTGAGCAGCATGGTCGACGCCAGCCCCGGGATCGCCATTGGCGTCAAGACGTAGATGAGCTCGCGGCCGATGGTGGCGCCGTCCATGCGCGCGGCTTCGAGGATGTCGCGCGGGATCTCCTTGAAATAGGTGAAGAGCATCCAGATCACGATCGGCAAATTTCCGAGGCACAGGATGAAGACGAGGCCGATGCGGGAATCGAGCAGGCCGAAGGTCTTGAAGATGAGATAGATCGGCACCAGCACACCGACCGGCGGCATCATCTTGGTCGAGAGCATCCAGAGCAGGATGTCCTTGGTGCGCTTGGTCGGTGCGAACGCCATCGACCAGGCCGCGGGGATTGCGATCAGCAGCGCGATCAAGGTCGAGCCGCCGGCGATGATGATCGAGTTCATCGCGTGGTGGAAATAATCGCTGCGCTCCTGCACGGTCGCGTAGTTTTCCGTGGTCCAGTGGAAGAACAGGAAGGACGGTGGAATGGCGAAGGCCTCTAACTCGGTCTTGAAGCTCGCCAGCACCATCCAGAGGATCGGGAAGAAGATCAGGAAGCCGAAGAACCACGCTCCGATCGTCGAGACCACCACCCGCTGCGTCGTCGCCATCCGCGCCATGTTTCAAGCCTCCAGATTGCGGCCGACGATGCGGACGAGGAAGAAAGCGACAACATTGGCGATCACGACCGCAACGAGGCCGCCTGCGGAGGCGCTGCCGACGTCGAACTGGATCAGCGCCTGCGAATAGATCAGGAAGGCGATGTTGGTGGTTTGCAGGCCCGGTCCGCCACCGGTGGTGACGAAGATCTCCGCGAACACCGTGAGCAGGAAGATAGTCTCGATCAGGATCACCACGGTGATGGGACGCGCCAGGTGCGGCAGCGTGATGTAGATGAAGGCGGAGACCGCGCTGGCGCCGTCCATCTCGGCGGCCTCCTTCTGCTCCTCGTCGAGCGATTGCAGTGCGGTCAGCAAAATGAGCGTCGCGAAGGGCAGCCATTGCCAGGCGACGATCAGGATCACCGCGAACAGCGGCGCGTCGGTGAACCAGTCGATCGGTGTCAATCCGACCAGCTTGGCGAGCCAGGCGAACAGGCCGGAGACCGGGTGCATCAACAGGTTCTTCCAGACCAGCGCGCTCACGGTCGGCATCACGAAGAACGGCGCGATCACCATCAGCCGCACGATGTTGCGGCCAATCACGGGCTGATCCATCAGCAGCGCCAGGGGGATGCCGAGCAGGATCGTCAGCGCCAGCACCGAGCCGACCAGCACCAGCGTGTTCTGGAGCGAGGCGAGGAAGGCGGGATCGGTGAGGAAGTAGCGGAAATTCTCCAGCCCGACGAACGCCTCGGAGCCGGGATCGAGCAGGCTGTAATGCAGGGTCGAGAAATAGATCGTCAGCGCCAGCGGAACGATCATCCAGATGAACAGCAGCCCGACCGCAGGCGTCAGGAGCGAGCGCGCAAGAAACTGCGTCTGCCGGGTTGCCATCCTTGGCGTCTCCGCTGGGAGGAAGAAGGCGGCCATCCATTCGGGGCTGGCTGGTGGATGGCCGCCAGTTTGAGCTCAGGAGGGAGAGCTCGGGTTCACTTGATGTAGCCGGCGCGCTTCATCTCGCGCTCGGTGGCGGACTGCGCCGCGGCAAGCGCGGCATCGACCGTCATCGATCCCGCGAGCGCGGCGGAGAATTGCTGGCCCACCTGCGTGCCGATGCCCTGGAATTCGGGGATCGCCGCGTATTGCACGCCGACGTAAGGCACCGGCTTCACGGTGGGCTTGTTCGGGTCGGCAGCATCAATCGAGGCCAGCGTCAGCTTCGCGAACGGCGCGACTTTCAGATAGTCCTCGTTCTGGTAGAGCGAGGTGCGCGTGCCCGGCGGCACGTTGGCCCAGCCGTCTTTCGACGCCACGAGCTTGGTGTAATCCTTGCTGGTGGCCCAGGCGATGAACTTTTCGGCGGCTTCCGTCTTCTTGGAGCCGGCGGGGATCGCGAGGCTCCAGGCCCACAGCCAGTTGGCGTTCTTGCCGAGCCCAGTGTTCGGCGCCAGCGCAAAGCCGACCTTGTCGGCGACCTTGGACTCCTTCGGATTGGTGACGAAGGACGCCGCCACTGTCGCGTCGATCCACATCGCGCACTTGCCGGCGTTGAACAGCGCCAGATTCTCGTTGAAGCCGTTCGAGCTCGCGCCGGGAGGGCCGGCCTCCTTCATCAGATTGACATAGGTCGTGAGCGTCGTCTTCCATTCCGGCGTGTTGAACTGCGGCTCCCACTTCTCGTCGAACCAGCGCGCGCCGTAGGAATTGGCCATGGCCGACAGGAACGCCATGTTCTCGCCCCACCCGGCCTTGCCGCGGAGACAGATGCCGTAGGTGCCGGCGCTCTTGTCGGTGAGCTTCTTGGCGGCGTCGATAACGAAATCCCAGGTCGGCTTTTCCGGCATCTTCAGGCCGGCCTTCTCGAACAGGTCGGTGCGATACATCACCATCGAGCTCTCGCCATAAAACGGCGCGGCGTAGAGCTTGCCGTCGACGGAGACCGCGTCCCTGATCTTCGGCAGCAGGTCGGCGATGTCGTAATCGGCGCCGAGATTGGCGAGCGGCACCAGCCAGCCCTTCTTGGCCCAGATCGGCACCTCATAGGTGCCGATGGTCAAAACGTCGAACTGGCCGCCCTTGGTGGCGATATCCGTGGTGACGCGCTGGCGCAGCACGTTCTCCTCCAGCGTCACCCATTTGACGGTGATGTCTGGATTTTTCTTGGTGAATTCGCTGGTCAGCCCCTGCATTCGGATCATGTCGCCATTGTTGACGGTGGCGATGGTCAGGGTCGTTTCGGCCATCACAGGGACGGCCAGCAACAGGCAAGACGCGCCGCAGACGGCGCCGAGGACGTGTTTCACGGTGACCTCCCTAGGATCGCGCTTCTGAGCATATGCCCACGCGTTGGGCGTATGTTCGGCCGAGGTACATCGCTTGTCAAGCAGGCGCGCGGGCGTTCCCGCAACTTATGAGTGCTGCGGTGCGGGAGGGCCGGAGCTTTTCCTCCGCCTTCGCTGTCATGCCCCGCGAAAGCGGGGCATCCAGTACGCCGTGTCGTGGGTTGGTTTTGCTCCGGATAGGCCGCGGCGTACTGGATCATCCGCATTCGCGGATGATGACATTGGCGCAAGTGGCTGTAGCGCCCGCCCTACCGCTCCAAAATCGCCCTTGCCGTCGCCTCGTCCGTGATCAGGCCGTTGATCAGGTGCCCGTTCAGCGCGGCCGAGATCGCCGGCACCTTGGCCGCACCGACCGCGGCGCCGATCGTCGTGGTCTTGGCCGGCACCTCCGGCGGAATGCTGGTGAGGCGCTTGTTGGTACCGGCCTTGAGCAGGCGGCCCTTGGAATCATATGCCCAGCCGGTGATTTCGCCGATCGCCCCCTGCCGCATCATCTCGAACAGTTCGTCGCGGGTGACGAAGCCGTCGATGTGGATTTGCGCTCTCTGGTCCATCTGGCCGATACCGACGAGGCGCAAGTCCGCCTTGGCCGCGACCGCCTTGACCTTCGCGATCGGCTCGATCCGCACCATCTTGTTGCGCTCGTCTTCCGACGACATCAGGAACGGCAGCGGCATCGGATAGTGCCGCGCACCGGTGCGGTCGGCGAGCCGGCCGACAGTGTCGTAGAAGCTCGCCGAACCGTCCGCGGAGATGTTGCCGACCAGCGAGACGATCTGGTGGTTGGGCCGGTCGATCGGCGTCACGCGCTCGACCGCGGCGCGCACCGCCCGCCCCGTGCCGAGCGCGACGATGACGGGCGTTTCCGACCGCAACGTCGAATCCAGCAGATTGGCGCAGCGTTCGGCGATGCCCGCCGTGGCCTGCGGCGCGGCAGGGTCAGCCGGCACCACCTCGCAATGGCTGAGGTCGAAGCGCGCCTTCAGGCGTGCCCCCAGTTCCATGCAGGCGGCGATGGGATGTTCGAGACGGAATGTGATGAGACGCTCGGCGAGGCACAGCGAGACCAGCCGCTGCGCGGAGGCCCGCGAGACCTGGAGCATCTTTGCGATCTCGTCCTGGGTGTGACCGGCAATGAAATAGAGCCAGCCGGCACGCGCGGCATCGTCGAGCCTGGACTTTTCGTTCTCGACGGCCATGGCGGCCTATGCCTCCCAGAATTCGCTCATGTGCGCGAAGACCCGATCGGCCCCGGCGCCGGACAATATAACCTGGCCGTCGCGCCCGCGATAATGGCTGCCGCCGACAAATCCCCAGACGGTCATGCCGGCAGCCTTCGCGGCCAGCACGCCACTGACGCTGTCCTCGATCACCAGTGCGCGCGCAGGGAGCGCGCCCATTTTCTCCGCCGCGTGGAGAAAGAGATCCGGCGCGGGCTTGCCGTGCGTGACCATCTGCGCCGTGTAGATCCGGTCGCCGAAATGGGGCGCGAGACCGGTCACCCTCAGCGACAGCGCGACGCGGTCGAGATCACTCGACGAGGCCACGCAACTCGGCACGCGCAGTCCGGACAGGACGGTATCCGCATCGGGAATCGGATGGAGCGCCTTCTCGAAGGCGGTCAGTACGCGCGACTTCAGCCGGACGGGAAAATCGGCCGGCATCGCCTGGCCGAGTTCGCGATAATGTTGCGTGACCGCGCTCGTGCTTCGTCCGAGGAACAGCTCGAGCGCCTGCGCGAGTGTCAGCGAAATCCCAAATCCGGACAGCTCGTCTACCAAGCACTGGCAGCTCAAGAGTTCGCTGTCGACGAGCACGCCGTCGCAGTCGAAGATGACGAGATCGGGCCTTTGCCGGCTTCGGTCCATCCGGCCATTCGATCATATACCCATGCTTTGAGCAATAGTTCACCCGGTGGAGGACATATGCGGATTCTCCGGGGTCAATGGGCGACCTGTCGATAGATCGCCGGCAACGCCGCAGGCAGTCGACGGATGTTGCCGACGATGGCGTAGCCGCTGCGGCCGAACAGCGTCGGGACGTAGGATTGCGCCGTCGCATCGACCGTCACGCCGAAGACCGCGATGCCGAGCCGCCGCGCCTCCTGCACGGATTTGCGGGTGTCCTCGACCGCGAAGCGGCCCTCATAATGATCGACGTCATTCGGCTTGCCGTCGGTGAGGACGAGCAGTAGCTTCTTGCGCTGCGGCTGGCGCGCCAGCTCGGCCGAGGCGTGACGTACCGCGGCACCGATCCGTGTGTAATAGCCCGGCTTCAGCGCGCCGATCCGGCGCTCGATCGCGCCACTCATCGGCTCGCCGAAGGCCTTGACCGTTTCGAGCCGCACCCAGGAACGCCGGCGCGAGGTGAAGGTGAGGATGCTGTGGTGATCGCCGCAGGCCGACAGGCCGTGCGCAAGCACCAGCAGCGCCTCCTTCTCGACGTCGAGCACCCGATAACCATCGACCCAGGCATCCGTCGAGAGCGAGACATCCACAAGCAGCGTGACGGCAAGATCGTCCCCTCGCGGTCGCATCGCCACATGGACGCGATCGAGACCGCCCCCGCCACTTCCGGCGCGGAGATCGCACCGCGCACGCACGAGCGCGTCAAGGTCGAGGTCGTGCCCATCGGCTTGGGCGCGCATCAATTCATGACGCGGCCGCAACACCTCGAAGCGGCGGCGCACCTGGCGGATGTGCCGACGCATGGCGTCATCGGGCATCCAGCCCTCACCCAGCTCGGAGGCCGCACCCGCGAGCACGCGGCAATGATCGGGCAGATAGGAGCCGCTGCGATAATCCCATTCGGGATAGCTCAGGTCCGCGTTCAATCGCGATACATCGAGGGCTTCCGGCGGCAGGTCGAGATCGAATTTGAGCCGGCTCGCCGGCTTGCCGCTACGGCGGCTGAGCGTGATCTCCTCGAGGTCGTCGGCTGCCTTCCGCGCGTCCTCGTCCTCACTGTCGTCAGCCGGGCGGTCGACATTGATCATCTCGGCCATCGCGAGAATCTTTTCAAAGCGATTGAGTACGAAAGGATCGCGGCGATTGGTACCGTCCTCGCGCTCGCGGACGGCGAAACGCTTGCGATCGTCTGATGGCGCTGGCGCAGCGGTCGACGCCCAATCGTCGTCGCCTTCATGTGCGGGCGACAGCTCGCGCGTCCAGCAATCGCCCCAGAGCGGGCATGGCAGGATCGAACGGTAACCCGGCGGCGCCTTGTCCGGCAGTGGCCCCGTCCCCATCATCGCCGGCCACAGCTTTCCCACCGGCGGCGTATCGGCGCCGAGCAGAGTAAGCACGATCTGCTCCATGTCCTGCTCGATGCGCGGCAATGGCCGGTGCGGCCGCGCCATGGCCGTGGCCGCGGCCAGCCGGGCGTAGTCCTCGGCAAGGCCGGGACATTCCGTCAGCACAAGCACCGCGACTTCGCTGGTCCGGCGCAGCGTCAGCAGATCGCGCCGCAGCGGATCGGCCTCCGCGATCACTTCGACCGGTGCAAAGGCAAACCACGCGGCCAGCCACCGGTACAGCGCAGCATTCAGCCCGCGATCGGCGAAGATCGCGATGTTGTCGGGCAGGAAGATCGTCGCGGCATCACGCCCGGGTTGCGCGAGCCGCTCGTCGCCAAGCCCGATGCGCTGCCGCCATCCGAGCCGATGCCCAGTCCGGCGGGCACTCGCGCTCGCGATCTGCACGCCCGTCTCCCCGCCAAGCGCGCGGAACATGATCGCGATCCGGCCGCGCACCTCCGCGAGCGATACCGCGTGTTCGGCATGGACCGGATAGCTCGCGGTGCCGCCGACCAGGCGATGC
This sequence comes from Bradyrhizobium sp. 2TAF36, assembly GCF_052114925.1. Taxonomy (NCBI): domain Bacteria; kingdom Pseudomonadati; phylum Pseudomonadota; class Alphaproteobacteria; order Hyphomicrobiales; family Nitrobacteraceae; genus Bradyrhizobium; species Bradyrhizobium sp. 2TAF36. The sequence goes on from NZ_JBFRFR010000032.1 coordinate 23,441, forward strand.
CAGGCGCGGCCGACGGTTTCTTCAAGCTCGAGGAAATCGAGCATCGCATCACCCTCAGGAGATCACGGCGCGTGCGACGTAGAGCAGCGCCGCCTTGACGTCTGCATCATCGGTGAGCGGTTCGATCATGCCGGCCAGCACCGCATCCGTAATTGAGGCTCCGGCCGCAATCAGGGTGGCGCAATAGACCACGAGACGGGTCGAAACGCCCTCCTCCAGGTCGTGCCCCTTCAGCGCGCGCAGCCGGCCGGCCAGCAGGACCAGCGGCCGCACATAGTCGGGCGCGAGCCCGCTCTCGGCCGCCACCACCGCGATCTCCTGCTCCGGCGGCAGGAAGCCGAACTCGATGGCAACGAAGCGCTGACGCGTCGACGGCTTCAACGCCTTCAGCAGCGTCTGGTAACCGGGATTGTAGGAGACCACCAGCATGAAGCTCTTCGGCGCGACCAGCTCCTCGCAGGTCCGCTCCAGCGGCAGGATACGGCGGTCGTCGGTGAGCGGATGCAGCACCACCGTGACGTCCTTGCGCGCCTCCACGACCTCGTCGAGATAGCAGATGCCGCCTTCCCGCACCGCCCGTGTCAGCGGACCGTCGGTCCATACGGTGTCGCCGCCCCTCAGCAGGTAGCGGCCGGTAAGATCGGCGGCGGTGAGATCGTCGTGGCAGGCGACGGTATGAAGCGGCAATCCCAGCCGCGCCGCCATGTGAGCGACGAAGCGCGTTTTGCCGCAGCCGGTCGGTCCCTTCAACAAGACCGGGAGCTGATGCCGCCAGGCGTGCTCGAACAGCGCGCATTCGTTGCCGCTCGGAACGTAAGCCGGGAGCACGAGCGCGGGTGCCGACAAGGCGTGAAGTGCTGCTGTCATGGTTTTTCTCCGGAAATCATTCGGGAAAGGCGGCCGCGACTTGCGCGGCCGCCTTGTGTTTATTCGGCCGGTTGCAGGGCGCCTGGGATAGTCGCCTGCTTCTCGCGGCCGGGCACCAGCACCGCCCAGACGAACATCAATGCTGAGATCGCGACGAACACGCCGGAGCCGAGCCGCACCCAGTAGAAGAAGGCAAGCTGGTCCTGCACGTCCATGTAACTCTGGCCAAGTACGCGCTGGAGATGGACCTGAATCACGCCGGCAAAGGTCAGCGCGAAGGTCATGGTCATCATCGCCGTGCACATGATCCAGAAGCTGGTCATGCTGAGCCACTGGTTATAGGGCGCACGTCCCTTGATTTGCGGGATCGCATAAGCCATCACCGACAGGTTCAGCATCACATAGGCGCCGAAGAAGGCGAGATGGCCATGTGCGGCGGTGACCTGCGTGCCGTGGGTGTAGTAGTTCACCGACGACAACGTGTGCAGGAAGCCCCAGACGCCGGCGCCGAGGAACGCCATCACCGAGCAGCCGACCGACCACAGCAGCGCGGCGCGGTTCGGATGCTTGCGGCCGGCCTTCCAGGTCATTTGCACCGTGAAGATCACCATGGTGAAGAAGGGTGCGACCTCGAGCGTGGAGAACAGCGAGCCGATCCACTGCCAGTAACCGGGCGCGCCGATCCAGTAGAAGTGGTGGCCGGTGCCGAGAATCCCTGAGAACAGCGCAAGGCCGATGATGACGTAGAGCCACTTCTCGACCACCTCGCGGTCGATGCCGTTGAGCTTGATCATCAGATAGGCGAGCACGGACGCCATGATCAGCTCCCAGACGCCCTCGACCCAGAGATGAACGACATACCACCAGTACATCTTGTCGACCGCGAGATTGGCGGGATTGTAGAAGGCGAACAGGAAGAAGATCGCGACGCCCCACAAACCGAACAGCAGGATGTTGGTGACCGTGGTCTTGCGCCCCTTCAGCGCCGTCATCGTCACGTTGAACAGGAACATCAGGCAGACGACCACGATGCCGACCTTGATTATGAAGGGCTGCTCGAGGAATTCGCGGCCCTCATGGTAATGGAAGAGATAGCCGACCACGGCCACCCCCGCCGCGCCAAAAAACATCCAGAACTGGATCTTTGCGAGCAGCGGGCTGTACAGCTCGGTCTCGGTTTCCTCCGGTAACAGGAAGTAGGTCGCGCCCATGAAGCCGATCAGCGACCACACGATCAGCGCGTTGGTGTGGATCATCCTTACGATGTTGAACGGCAGCAGCACCGACAGCGTGTTGGGCAGAACGTAGATGGTCCCGGCGAGGAGGCCGAACAGGACCTGCGCCAGGAACAGGGTCAGCGCGCCGTAGAAATACAGCATCGCGACTTTCTGGGTCTGATATTTCATTTCGGGTTCTCTCTGTCTTGAAAGAGGCAAGGCCTTGAAGGAGGCAAGGCCCTGAAAGAGGAAGGCGTCAGCCGGCCTTGTTCGGCGGCCACTCCTGGCGCTTGATCTTGCTGGTCCATTGCAGGAAGTCGGCGAGATCGTTGAGCTCCTGGTCGGTGAGATTGAACTGCGGCATCTGGCGCCGGCCCTCCGCGCCCGAGGGCTGTGACTGCATCCAGGCCTTCAGTGTCTCGCGCGCCGCGGCCGGATCCTCATTGCCGCCCCAGCGATCCCAGACATTGCCGACTTCAGGGGCGAAATACGCGCCCTCGCCCAGCAAGGTGTGGCAATTGATGCAGGAGTTCTTCTCCCAGACATGCTTGCCGCGCGCGACCGACGATGTCAGCGTCGTCGCGTCCGTCGAGGTCGTCGCCATATAGTAGTGGCTGTGCGCCGTCAGCCCGATGAAGATGGCGAAGAAGAAAGCCGAGCCGCCGTAGAAGACGTTTCGCGCCGCCGACTTGGTCAGGCGTTCAGCCATTGCCAGTCCTTTCCGTTGTGAGTCCAGTAATGAGGAGCAGTGATGCTGTATCTTGCCGATCCGTGCCGACGGGTCTTTGTTCGGGCGCAATGAGCGCTGCGTTGGCGGCGTCAGATCAATGCGACGACGGCGGAGGCGAGCCAGGCGAACAGCACGACGATGAAGATCCATGCGCTGACGAGGCCGCGCCAGAGCGCCGGCACCGCCCGAAGGTCCATGAAATCGAGCGCGATTCGGCGGCCCTTGATGGCGGCAAGGACCAGGAGAAGTGCATTGGCGAGCAGCGGACGCGGCATCAGTGGCGGAAGCAGGATCGTCGCGAGCGCGAGGCCGATCAGCACGAGCCAGGTGATGTCGAGACGGCCGGGCATGATCAGCGCACCAGATAGAGGATCGGGAACATGACGATCCAGACCAGATCGACCATGTGCCAGAAGGCGGCGCCGGTCTCGACGCCCGAGATCTCGGCGCGGCGGCAGACCACGGCAAGGATGATGATGCCGAGGCCAACATGCAGGAGATGGAAGCCGGTCAGGAGGAAGTAGAGCGTGAAGAACGGGCTGGTCTCCAGGCCGATCCCGCGACCGATCTCTTCGGCATATTCGGTCAGCTTGATCGCGATGAAGAGGCCGCCGAGCGCCATGGCAATCAGTAGCCAGCGGCGCGAGGCCTGCTTTTCATTGGCGCGCGCAGATCTGGTCGCCCTCGCCGCGGCCCAGCCGCTGGTCACCAGCACGATTGTGTTGAGGCCGGCGAGATTCGCGTTGAGCGCCGCCTGCCCCGCCGCGAACACAACGGGATGGATCGCCCGGGCAACGACGAAGGCGCCGAGGAACAGGCCGAAGGCGACGAGCTCGCTGAAGATCAGCACCCAGATCATGGGATCGCCGGGGAGATCTTCCAAGATTCCCCAGCCGGTTCCCTGTTGTTCGCAATCGGCCGCAGACATCGTCTTTCCGGATCAGGACACCGGCCAGACCTAGCTCAACCGTCCAGTTCGGAATTTGTCGCAGGACAAACTGGGGGGCCACCGGCCGAGATGTTTGCGCCGACGCAACGTCTCGCTCGCCGGAGCGCGGTACGAACAGACTCAGGGTTCGCAAAGAGCGGTGAGCAATGACATGAGCGATGCACAGATCGGGCTAATGACCGCGACACCCATCATCATCGCCTTCGCCATCGCGCTCCGGCGCATGGGCGTGCTGTCGACGGTGGCGACGGTATCGGCGGTGAGCCTCTCCGTCGCGATCGCGACGGTGCTGTTCACGACGCAGTAGCCGGGCACTACCGATGAGGAGACGATCAGCTATCGCCGGTCGGGCGCTATTCTCGGCAGGATGAGCTGAAACCGCGTCCCCGCGCCGGGCAGGCTCTCGAGCCGGAGCTGCCCACCCAGCCGGTCGACGACGATGCTGTGCACGATATGCAGACCGAGTCCGCTGGCGCCGTCGTGTCGGCGCGTGGTGAAGAACGGGTCGAAGGCCCGCCGTTCCACATCGGGAGCCATGCCGCAGCCGTCATCAGCAAACAGCAGCTCAACGTGGTCATCATTGACCGCACGGAGCGAGACGTTGATCGTCCCGGTCTCACCATCGGAGAACGCGTGCGTCATCGCATTGACTGCGAGGTTGGTGAGCACTTGGCCGAAAGGCCCGGGATAGCTGTCCATGGCGAGATTCGTTTCGCAGTGGAGGCTGAACGCGATGTCGCGCACCCGTAACTGCCGCTCGAACTGCGACAGAACCTGGCCGGTCAGCTCGCCTGCGTCGAAGCTGCGCCGAAGTGACTCGGTCTGGTCAGCCGCCACCTGCTTGAAGGATTGCACCCGCTCGGCGGCGCGACCGAGATTCGTGACCAGCTGCGCCGACGCATCGCTGACCAGTTCCAGAAACCCTGTCAGTGTCGAGCGCTTGAGATTACCCCGCGCGACCTCCGCCGCGAACTGCTCCGCCTTGCGCTGGAGCGTCGATGCCACCGTCAGACTGCTGCCGAGCGGCGTGTTGATCTCGTGCGCGACACCGGCAACCATGCGCCCGAGCGCCGCCAGCTTTTCCGCCTCGATCAAGGTGTCCTGGATATCGCGCAGATGGCGAAGCGCGGTCTCAGCGGCGTCCCTGGCGCTGCGAATCTCCCGCTCGGCGCGCTTGCGTTCGGTGATCTCCTCCGCTGCCACGTTGACCGCGACAATCTCGCCGTCCGGCATTCGCAGCGGGTGCCAATAAGTAACCCAGGAACGCTCCTCGACCTGATCAGCCCGTTGCCCCGCCACCTCGATACCGATCACGGGCTCGCCCGTCGCGACGATCGAGCGCACAATCTGCTCGACGGAACCCGCCAGGGCCGGCACGCAGTCCCTGACCGTATGTCCAAGATGGCCTTCGATGGATATGCCGCAGATCTCGGTCAGACGCTGGTTGATCAGCAAATAGCGGCAGTCCGGCGACAGACAGGCCAACCCGATCGGGGCGGTGTCGTAGATCAGCTGCAACGCCGGCAAAGTCGAGACCAGCATCACTTCCGAAGCCGGCGATGACCTCACTGTACTCGTCACTCAGGTTCCCCGTGGTCCCTTGCGTCGACCACATGAGATTAGCACGGAATTGGCGATCGGTTGATCTAGATCAAGAAGACGCGCCGGCGCCTCTCGTTCCGAGGCTCTGGCGTGAATCGCCTCGTTCAAAACAGAACAAAGGCCCCGATCAATAAACCTGCAGCAAAGGAGCCTAGCCCGAGGGTGCAGACGGAAACGATGCGCAAGAGGATGCGAAGCCGGCCCTCAAATTCATCGTCTGTCATCTCGTGGATATGAGCCGCCACTGGTGCTGCCCTGCCCGTGCCCTGCTCGGCACCCCCCGGATCTAGTCCCCAAATCATGGTCATCGCGAGGCATCGGTTCCGGTCGCGATGCCGTGATCGAAATTGACGAAAATGGTAGTCGCCTGGCGGGGCGGCGCCAGAGCCTCCCCCGCGACGTGATTTTGCGCCTACCGCCGCTGGTTATACACGTCGATGCACACGGCCCCGAGCAGCACCAGGCCCTTGATGACCTGCTGATAGTCGATGCCGATGCCGAGGATGGACATGCCGTTGTTCATCACGCCCATGATCATGGCACCGACCACGGCGCCGCCGACGCGCCCGACGCCACCATAGGCCGAGGCGCCGCCGATGAAGCAGGCGGCGATGACGTCGAGCTCGAAGCCGAGGCCCGCTTTCGGCGTCGCGGTGTTGAGACGCGCGGCAAAGACGAGGCCGGCAAGGGCTGCGAGCACGCCCATGTTGACGAAGGTGAGGAAGGTCAGCCGCTCGGTCTTGATGCCCGACAGGCTTGCCGCCTTGGCGTTGCCGCCGACGGCATAGATCTGCCGGCCGATCACGGTGCGGCGTGTGACGAAGCCGTAGAGCGCGATCAAGGCGCTCATGATCACCAGCACGTTCGGCAAGCCGCGATAGGTCGCGATCAGGTAGGTGAAGTAGAGCACGGCGCAGGCCAGCACCACGCTCTTGCCAAGGAAGAACGCGTAAGGCTCGACCTCGATGCCGTGCGACTGCTCCCGCGCGCGGCTCTTGGCGCTGGCATAGACCAGCCCCAGCGCCAGCACCGCGCCGATCAGCATCGAGGTCGGATGCAGCGTGCCCGCTTCGGGCAGGAACTCCGGAATGAAGCCCGACGACAATTTCTGGAAGGTCGGCGGAAACGGCCCGAGCGACTGCCCCTGCAACACCGCGAGCGCAAGTCCCTTGAATACGAGCATGCCGGCCAGGGTCACGATGAAAGACGGTATCTTGAAATAGGCGACCCAATAGCCCTGCGCCGCGCCGATCGCAGCGCCGACCACGAGGCAGGCGATGAAGGCGAGTGTATAGTCGACCTTGTACGTCACCATCAGCAGAGCGGCGACCGCGCCGACGAAGCCCGCGACCGACCCCACCGAGAGGTCGATATGGCCGGTGACGATCACGAGCAGCATGCCGAGCGCCATGATGACGATGTAGCTGTTCTGGAGCACCAGATTGGTCAGGTTGAGCGGCTGGAGCAGCGTGCCGCCGGTCATGACCTGGAAGAACAGCATGATCGCGATCAGCGACATCAGCATGCCGTAATTGCGCAAATTGTTCTTGATGAAGCTGCCGTGCCGGCGCTCCTCGGGCAGCGACACCGTCTTGTCGGTCATGGCTGCGATCCTCCCATCTCCGCGGCCTCAGGCACGCTGTTTCCGTTGCTTCGTTCGTTGCGCATGATGGCGCGCATGATCTTCTCCTGCGTCGCCTCTGCGCCCTTGAATTCCCCGACGAAGGCGCCGTCGTTCATGACGCAGATGCGGTCGCAGATGCCGAGCAGCTCGGGCATCTCCGAGGAGATCACCACGACGCCGCGCCCGGCCTCCGCAAGCTCGTTGATGATACAGTAAATCTCGTATTTGGCACCGACGTCGATGCCCCGTGTCGGCTCGTCCAGGATCAGGACCTTGGGATCGGTCATCAGCCATTTCGACAGCACCACTTTCTGCTGGTTGCCGCCGGAGAGCTGGCCGGTCTCCTGGTACACGTCGGAGCAGCGGATGCGCATGCGGCTCCGGTAGTCGCTGGCAACCTTCAGCTCGGCGATGTCGTCGATCACCCGGCCGGGTGCGACCTGGTCGAGGCTGGCGAGCGTGATGTTCTTGCGGACGTCATCTGCCAGGATCAAGCCGAGCTGCTTCCGGTCCTCGGTGACATAGGCAAGGCCGGCGTCGATCGCGGCCGCAACGCTCGGCAGCACGATCTCATGGCCCTCGAGCTTGATGCGGCCGCTGATAGTGGTGCCCCAGGAGCGGCCGAACAGGCTCATGGCAAACTCGGTGCGACCGGCGCCCATCAGCCCGGCAATGCCGACGACCTCGCCGCGCTTCACGCCGAAATTGACGTTCTTGATCACCTGCCGCTCGGGATGAATGGGGTGATAGACCGACCAGTTCTCGACGGTCAGGACAGGCCCGCCGATTTTCGCGCTGCGCTCGGGAAAGCGATGGGCGAGATCGCGGTTGACCATGCTGCGGATGATGCGGTCTTCCTGGATCGGCTCGCTGCGGCAGTCGATGCTGTCGACGGTGCGGCCGTCGCGCAGCACGGTGATGTGGTCGGCGACCTTGGCCACCTCGTTAAGCTTGTGCGAGATCAGGATCGAGCCGATGCCCTGCTCGCGGAAAGCCATCAGGCGTTCGAGCAGCGCGGCGCTGTCGGCCTCGTTGAGGCTCGCGGTCGGCTCGTCCAGGATCAGCATCCGCACCCGCTTGGACAGCGCCTTCGCGATCTCTACCAGCTGCTGCTTGCCGACGCCGAGGTCGGTGATCAGCGTATCCGGCGATTCCTTCAGGCCGACCTGCGCCAGCAGCTCGCGCGTGCGCCGGTAGACCTCGTCGCGATCGATGACGCCGAATTTTGACGGCGGATGCGACAGGAAGATGTTCTCCGCGATCGACATCAGCGGGATCAGCGCCAACTCCTGGTGGATGATGATGATGCCGAGCGCCTCAGAATCGTTGATGTCGCGGAAGCGGCGCTCCTCACCCTCGAAAACGATGGTACCCTCGTAGCTGCCGGCCGGGTAGACGCCGCTGAGCACTTTCATCAGTGTGGATTTGCCGGCACCGTTCTCGCCGACAAGCGCGTGGATCTGCCCGGCCTCGACCGAGAAGTTCACGTCACGCAGAGCCTGCACGCCTGAAAAGCTCTTGCTGACGTTGCGCATCTCCAGCATGGCGGTCATGATTTCACATCCCTCGATCGCTGCTAGTTCACCTCTCCCCGCTTGCGGGGAGAGGGAGAAGAGGCTCTCCCCGCAAGCGGGGAGAGGGGAAAGAAAGAAGCTTACTGGAACTGCGACTTCTTGTAGTAGCCGCTGTCGACCAGAGTCTTCTCCCAATTGTCCTTGTAGACCACGACCGGCTTCAAGAGATAGGACGGCACCGTCTTGGCGCCGTTCTCGTAGGTCTTGGTGTCGTTGACGGTGACCTGCTTGCCGGCGAGTGCGGCGTCGACCATGTCGGCGGTCACCTTGGCGAGGTCGCGGGTGTCCTTGAAGATGGTCGAGTACTGATCGCCGCGCAGCATCGCCTTGATCGAGGGCACCTCGGCATCCTGACCCGAGATAACAGGCATCGGCTGGCCGGCGCTGCCATAGCCCACGCCCTTCAGCGATGAGATGATGCCGATCGAGAGGCCGTCATAGGGCGACAGCACCGCGTTGACCTTCTTGTTGCCGTAGTAGGCGCTGAGCAGATTGTCCATGCGCGCCTGTGCGGTGGCGCCGTCCCAGCGGAGCGTCGCGACCTTGTCCATGCCCATCTGGCCGGAGACGACGACGAGCTTGCCGCTGTCGATGTACGGCTTCAGCACGCTCATCGCGCCGTTGTAGAAGAAGTAGGCGTTGTTGTCGTCGGGCGAGCCGCCGAACAGCTCGATGTTGAACGGGCCCTTGCCGTCCTTGAGGCCGAGCCCCTGCACAAGCGACTCCGCCTGCAGCACGCCGACCTGGAAATTGTCGAAGGTCGCGTAATAGTCGACGTTCGGCGTGCCGCGGATCAGGCGATCATAGGCGATCACGGTGATGCCTTTTGCTTTCGCCTGCTTGAGCACGTCGGACAGCGTGGTGCCGTCGATCGCCGCGATCACCAGCGCTTTCGCACCCTTGGTCACCATGTTCTCGACCTGCGAGAGCTGGTTCGGGATGTCGTCCTCGGCATATTGCAAGTCGGTGTTGTAGCCGCGCTCCTTCAGCACCTTGACCATGTTGTTGCCGTCGTCGATCCAGCGCGCCGACGATTTGGTCGGCATGGCAATGCCAACCGTCGCCTTGTCCTGGGCGGAGGCAGTGACGCCTGAGGCCATCGTCGCTGCGCCGGCCAGCGCCAGCGCGAGGAATGTCGTCTTCAGTTTCAGCATGTTTTACTCCCTTGGGTGTCAGACTGTTTCTTCGTTTCGTCGAGAACGTTGGTCGTGTGCGGCTTCGAGCCTCCTATGCGAGCTTGACGTCAGGCTCCGCGCGGCCACGCGCAGATGCCTGCAACAGGAAAGTACAGCCGGCTTGCGGATCGGCAGCGCGCGCCGCCGCGTCCATATCCTGCCAGGCCGAGGTGACGAGGAGGCGTGACAGATCAGGGCCGACGAAGGCCGGGCAGCTCGATTGCCTTGCCGGCACGCGCAGCGAGCGCAGGCGCTCGCCTTGCGGAGAGTAGACATCGATCCGGCCCGCACCCCAGCAGGCGTTCCAGATCCGCCCGTCGGCGTCGCACACCGAGCCGTCGAGCCCCCCGATGCCGGTGTGGCGCAACAGAACGTCCGGCTCGCCTCGCGGCAAGCCGGTCGCCGGATCAAGCGGAACGGCGTAGAGCACGGCGCGCGCGGTGTCGGCGAAGTAGCCGGTCGCACCGTCCGGTGAAAAGCAGATCGAATTGGGAATGGTGATGCGGGGGAACAGCATCGATATCTTGCCGCGATGGAACGCGTAGATCGCGCCCGCTCCTGCCTCCGCATTGCGGCCCATGGTGCCGATCCAGAACGTGCCGGACTGATGCACACGGGCATCGTTGGAGCGCGTCGCGGGATTGTCGGCTTCAAGCGGACAGACCAGCGTCAACGCGCCGTCGGCGAGCTTGCGGATGTAGAGGCCGTCTTCGGCGACGATCAACTGGCGCTCGGCGTCGATGCGCCCGAGACCGCTCGCCATCCGGCCGAGAGCGTGGACGCGAATGCTGCCGCTGCCGAGATTCGCCTCGAACAGCCGCTCCTCGCGGATATCGAACCACCAGGCCGTGTCGGTGCTCAAATCATAGGTCGGCCCCTCGCCGAGGTGGCACGGATCGTCCGAGAGAACCGAGGTCGGCACCTCTTCCATCATGGCGTCCTCACTCCAAAGCGATAGACCGTGTGATGACGGTAGACCTCGCCGGGATTGAGGCGCGGGCTCGGGAAATCCGGCCGGTTCGGCGCATCCGGCCAGATGTGCGGCTCGAGACACATGGCATCCGACTGCCGGATGAGCTTGCCGCCCTTGCCCGAAATCGTGCCGTCGAGATAGTTGCCGGAATAGACCTGAAGGCCGGGCTGATTGGTCAGGAGCTCCATGATGCGCCCTGAACGCGGCGCCTCCAGCCGGGCCGCGAAAGCAAGCTTGCCATCGCGCCCGAGACAGTAGGTATGGTCGTAGCCCTTGCCGTTCCGCAATTGCTGATCGCTCTCGCGGATGCGCGCGCCGACGGCTTCGCCGTCGCGGAAGTCGAACGGCGTTCCGGCCACCGCGCGCGGCGGCTCAGCCAACGGAATGGCGGTGGGATCGATGGCAAGGAAATGCTCGGCGGCGACCGTCAGCTTGTGGTCGATAATGGGCGTGCCTGAGGTCGCGCCTTCCAGATTGAAGAAGCTGTGATTGGTCAGGTTGACGATGGTCGGCCGGTCGGTTCGCGCCTCCATCGTCAACGACAGCTCGGCCGGGCCGGTGACGCGATAGGTCAGGCGCACGTCGAGCCGGCCGGGATAGTTTTCTTCGCCATGCGGGCTCGAATAGGTGAGCGTGACGCCCGGCTCCGCGCCGTCGTCGATGGCGGCGATCTCCCAGAGCTTGCGATCGAACCCGTCGAGGCCACCATGCAGCGCATTCGGACCGTTGTTGACCGGAAGCTGCACCGTTTCGCCGTCCAGCGAAAATCGTCCGTTGGCAATGCGGTTGGCGTAGCGGCCGACGGTGGCACCGAAGAACTTTCGTTCGGCGCGATAACCGGCGAACGCGTCATGGCCGAGCACGACGTCGTCGTAACCGCCTTTGGCGTCCGGTGCGATGAGCGCCTGGATCACCGCGCCATGGGTGATGATGCGGGCTTCGAACCCGCCCTCCCCGCGCAGCACGATGCGCTCGACGTTGCGGCCGTCCGGCAGCGTTCCGAAGATGTCTTTTGTTATTCTTGAGCCAGCCATGTTCAGTCCACAAACGGTTCGACGATGTTACGCTTGCCGAGCAGGAAGGCATCGGCAACGAGACGCAGCGGCGCCAGGTCGACGTCGCGCGCGCCGGTCGCGGTGAGCTTGACGAAGCGCCCGTACAGCTCGCGATATTCCTGATCGGGCGCCTCGGCAATGGTCTCGCCGTCGATCGCCATGCGCCGGCCGCCGCCCGACAACGTCATTCGGCCCTCGTCCGTTTCGACGAGGATATCCCAACTCTGCGGTCCGGTCTGGCGGAAATCGAACTCGGCGGTCACAGGCAGGCCGCCGATGTCGGTCAGCGTCAGGTTCGCGGCGATCGGGGCCTGGCAATTGGCTGGAAAGGCCAACTCGGCCGCGGTGACGAACACCGGCCGCGGCAGAATACGGGTCAGGATCGAGAGCGCGTTGATGCCGGGATCGAACACGCCGAGCCCGCCCGGCTCCCAGATCCAGCCCTGCCCGGGATGCCAGACGCGAACGTCTTCCTTCCAGTTGATGTGCACAGACTTGATCTGCCGCGTGAGAAGCCACTCGCGCGCCGGCTCGACCGCGGGCGCATAGCGCGAATGCCAGGTCGCAAACAGCGTTCGCTTGGCTTCCTCCGCCATCGCGATCAGCGGGTCGAGCTCGGCGACGCCGGTGCCGGGCGGCTTCTCCAGCATCACGTGCTTGCCGGCAGCGAGCGCCGTGGCGGCCTGGGCACGCCGTACCTGCGGCGGCGTGCAGAGCGAGACGGCATCGATCGGCGGTCCCTTTTCCAGCAATTCCTCGATGGTCGCAAAATTCGGCACGCCCGGCAGCGATGCGTTGCGGCTCGCGACGGCCGCGAGCGTCGCGCCCGCCGTCGCGGCAATCGCACCGACATGCTGGTCGCGCGCGATCTTGCCGAAGCCGACGATGGCAATGCGAAGTTCGGTCACGCTTTTTCTCCAATATCCGCGGACGGCAGCGCCTCGGCCTCGTGGCGGCGCATACCGTTGTGAATGACATAAACCATCGCTTCCGAGGCGGTCTGGGCGTCGCCGGCGGCGATGCCATCGACGATCTTCTGGTGCCAGAGCAGCACGGTGTCACGGTCCTCCGGCTCGACCGGTGCGCTGAGCAGGAAGGAGGCGCGCAGGGCGGCCTCGATGACGTGGCCGATCGAGCGCATGAACAGATTGCCCGAAGCGCGCGCCACCGCAACATGGAGCGCGAGGTCGGCGTCGGCAAAGCCGACGGAATCGGAAGCCTCAAACCGCATGCGGTCCATGCAACGACGGAGCTCGGCGAGGTCGTCCTCGGACCGCTGCGCCGCCGCCAGCATGGCCGCGCGCGGCTCGACCGCGAGGCGAATCTCGGCGAGGTCGTTGAGGAAGCGCTTGTCGATGCCGGCGTCGAGATGCCAGGCCAGCACGTCAGCGTCGAACATGTTCCAGGCGGCGCGCTCGCGTACGACGGTGCCGACGCGGGCCTTGGTGGTGAGCAGACCCTTGGCGACCAGGGTCTTCACGCTCTCGCGCAGCACCGGTCGCGACACGCCGAACATTGCAATCATCTCGGCATCGCCAGGCAGGCGCGTTCCCTCGGCGTAGCGGCCGGCGATGATGTCGACGCCGATCGAGCGGGCCACTTCCGCATGGTTGGAGTGAGCCCGGCGCGTCGGGATGACGACGATGCGCGACGTCATGTGGCTGCTCCTGCGCGCTTCGCCGCCGGCCGCCGCGCGAGCGCGACCAGCCCCTGCTGCAAGGCGATGAAGGCGAACAGTAGCACGCCGGTCGCGATCTTGGTCCACCAGCTCGACAGCGTTCCGTCGAAATTGATGTAGGTCTGGATCAAGCCCTGGATCAGCACGCCGAGGAAGGTGCCGATCACCGAGCCCTGCCCGCCCGTGAGCAGCGTACCGCCGATCACGACAGCCGCGATGGTGTCGAGCTCGACGCCGACCGCGGAGAGCGAGTAGCCGGCGCTCGTGTAGAAGGAGAACACGATGCCGGCGATGCCCGCGAGCAGGCTCGACAGCATGTAGATCCTCACCGTCATCTTGCCGACGGCAACGCCCATCAGGCTCGCGGTCGCCCGGCTGCCGCCGAGCGCGTAGACATTGGCGCCGAACCGGGTGAGATGCAGCAGCAAGGCGCCGCCGATCACGATCACGAGCATGATGATCGCGATCGCCGTCAATCGCCCTCCACCGGGCATCCGCAGCGCGAAGTCCGACACGGTGGAATAGACCGGCGCGGTGATCGGCACCGATTCCGTCGAGAGCAGGAAGCTCGCGCCACGGGCCAGGAACATCCCCGCCAGCGTCACGATGAACGGCGGCAGGTCGAAGACATGGATCACCGCGCCCATCGCAGCTCCGAAGGCCGCCGAGAGCGCGAGGATCGCGACGAAGGCAAGCAGCGGCGGCACGCCCCAGCGCTCGATCGCAAGCGCGACGAACACCGTGGTGAAACCAATCACCGAGCCGACCGAGAGGTCGATGCCGCCGGAGATGATGACGAAGGTCATGCCGGTCGCGACGATGCCGAGAAAGGCGTTGTCGGTGAGGAGATTGCCGACCACGCGGGTGGAGGCGATGTTGGGGAATTGCACGGCGCAGAGCGCAAAGCCGGCAACCAGCACGATAGCGGTGATGAGGACGGGCGGCAGGCCTTTCATGCTTTGGACCTCCGCAGCCGCGCGGCGATCCCGGCAATCCCCGAAAATTTCGGCGATTGCAGCAGCAGCACCGTCATCACCACCACCGCCTTGACCAGCAAATTGAACTCCGGTGGATAGCCCGACAGCAGAATGCCGGTGTTCATGGTCTGGATGATCAACGCACCGAGCACGGCCAGCACGAGGCTGAAACGGCCGCCGAACAGGGAGGTGCCGCCGATCACCACCGCGAGGATGGCGTCGAGCTCGAGCCAGAGGCCGGCATTGTTGGCATCCGCGCCCATGATGTCGGCCGCCGCGATCACGCCGGCGAGCGCGGCGCAGATGCCGCACCAGACGTAGACAGCCAGGATCATCGCACGCGTGCCGACGCCGGCAAGCTCGCTCGCCCGCGCGTTGCCGCCGGTTGCCTCGATCAGCAATCCGAGCGCCGAACCGCGCACCACCGCTCCGGTGAGAATCAGCATGCCCAGGGCGATCACGACCGGCATCGGCACGCCGAGCACCGCGCCATTGCCAAGCCAGACCAGATCCGGCGAGGAGAAGGTCACGATACGCCCCTCGGTAATGAGCTGCGCGATGCCGCGTCCCGCCACCATCAGGATCAGCGTCGCCACGATCGGCTGCATGCCGAGCACCGCGACGAGAAATCCGTTCCACAATCCGCAGACCAGGCCAGCGCCGAGCGCGGCCGCAAGGACCACAGGCAGACTGTGCGTGTCGGCAAGGCTCGCCGCGATCGCGCCCGAGATGGCCATGACCGCACCGACCGACAGATCGATGCCGCGCGTCGCGATCACCAGCACCATGCCGAGCGAGAGCAGCGCCACCGGCGTGCCGCGGTTGAGCACGTCGATCAGGCTGCCGAACAGCCGGCCGTCCTGGAGACGCAGATCGAAGAATTGCGGCGACACGATGCGATCGGCCGCCAGGATGACGATCAACGCGAGGATCTGGGCAAGGCCGCGGCGCGGCAACAGCGCTGTCATGCCCGACCCTCATGCGCGACAGCGGCGCCATCGGCGGCGATGGCCGCGAGAATGTTGCCGACGTCGATCGTCTCTCCCGCGAGCTCCTCGACATGGGCACGGTCGCGCAACACGACCACGCGGTCGGAATAGGTCACGATCTCATCCAACTCGGAGGAGATCACGAGCAGCGCCAGCCCGTCGTCGCAGAGCTCGCGGATCAGGCGGATGATCTCGGCATGCGCGCCGACGTCGATCCCGCGGGTCGGCTCGTCCAGCACCAGGAGGCGCGGCGAGGTCGCGAGCCAGCGCGCCAGCAGCACCTTCTGCTGATTGCCGCCGGACAGCAGCCCCACGGCGCGCTCCGGATCGGGCGGGCGGATGTCGAGCATCTTGACGTAGCGGCCTGCGATCTCGTCCTGCTCGCGGCGCGACAGCGGCCGGTGCAGGCCGCGCTTGGCCTGGAGCGCGAGCACGATGTTCTCGCGCACGGTGAGCTCGGCGACGATGCCGTCGGTCTTGCGTTCCTCCGGGCAATAGCCAAAGCCGTGGCGCACGCCGTCGCGCGGCGACTGCAGCCGCACGGGCGCCCCCTCCACCCTCGCCTGCCCGCCATCGGCGCGCTCGGCACCGAACACCAGCCGCGCTGTTTCGGTCCGGCCCGAGCCGAGCAGGCCGGCGAGACCCACGACCTCGCCATGGCGCAGCTCGAGATTGAACGGCGCGACATAGCCGGCCTTGCCGTAGTTCTCGAAACTCGCGCAGACCTCGCGCGCCCGATGCTCTCCCGCCGACGCGCGGGCGCTGGTGGTCTCGGCCAGCTCGCGGCCGAGCATCATCCGGATCAGCTCGAGCCGCGGCAGCGAGGCGGTCTCGCGCTCGCCGACCAAGCGGCCGTTGCGCAACACCGTGATGCGGTCGGAGATCTCGTAGACCTGATCGAGGAAGTGACTGACGAATACGATGCCGATGCCGCGCTTGGCGAGCTGGCGCATGATGCCGAAGAGGATCTCGACCTCGTGGCGGTCGAGGCTCGCCGTGGGCTCGTCCAGGATCAGCACGCGCGCGGAGAGATCGACGGCCCGCGCAATCGCGGTGACGTGCTGGATGGCGACGGAATAGCTGCCGAGCGGCGCGGCGACGTCGATATCGAGGCCGAAGTCCGTGAGAAGCGCCTTGGCGCGACGCCGCATCTCGCCTTCACGTACGATGCCGAAGCGCATCGGCTGTCGGTCGAGGAACAGGTTCTGCGCGACCGAGAGATTCGGTAGCAGATTGACCTCCTGGTAGACCGTGGCGATGCCGGCCTGGAGTGCGGCCTTGGCCGAGCGCGGCGCGACCTCTTCACCGCCAAGCCGGACGATGCCGGCATCGCGCGGGAATACGCCGGTGATCACCTTGATCATCGTGGATTTGCCTGCGCCGTTCTCGCCAAGCAACGCATGAATCTCGCCGGCACGAAGCGTGAAGTCGACCTCCTGCAACGCACGCACAGCACCGAAGCTTTTGCTGATCCCGCGCACCTCCAGCAGGGAAGGAGCAGGATCGGGGCTGTTCTCCATAACGACGTCACTCCCACCGGCGTCCGCTTATGCTGCGGACACCCAGCCTATTCGTTCGCGCAACGGTTTCGAAGGGGGATGCGCCGGACCACGGGGGAGCGGTCCGGCGCTGCGCCGCCTCAGTAACCGAGGCCCTTCTTGCTGTCGTAGATCTTCTGCGGATCGTCAGCCGCTGTATAGAGCTTGGAGTCGGTCTGGATCCACTTGGGCGGAACGGTGCCCTTGTCCTTGAAGGCCGCGACGGCATCGAGCGCGGGGCCGGCCATGTTCGGCGTCAGCTCGACGGTGGCATTGGCCTCGCCGGCGGCCATGGCCTTGAAGATGTCGGGGACTGCGTCGATCGAGACGGTGAGGATCTCCTTGCCCGGCTTGAGGCCGGCTTCCTTCATCGCCTGGATCGCGCCGACCATCATGTCGTCATTGTGCGCGTAGACCGCGCAAATCGACTTGCCGCCGCCTTCGGCCTTGATGAAGCTCTCCATCACCTCCTTGCCCTTGGCACGGGTGAAGTCGCCGGTCTGGCTGCGCACCACCTTGAGGTTCGCATGCTTGGCGATGGCGGTGTCAAAGCCCTTCTTGCGGTTGGCGGCGACGCTGGCGCCGACCGTGCCCTGCAATTCGACGACGTTGCAGGCCTTGCCGCCGACGGTCTTGGCCAGCCAGTCGCCGGCAACCTCGCCTTCGTGCACGCTGTCGGAGGTCACGGCGGTGAGATAGAGCTCCTTGCCGGAGGGATCGATGTCGCGGTCGAGCAGCACGACCGGGATCTTGGCCTCCTTGGCCTCCTTCAGCACCGAGTCCCAACCGGTCGAGACTACGGGTGCAAGGAAGATCGCATCGACGTTCTGCGCGATGAAGGAGCGGATCGCCTTGATCTGGTTCTCCTGCTTCTGCTGCGCGTCGGCGATCTTGAGATTGACCTTTCGCTTGGCAGCCTCCTGCTTGGAGACCGACGTCTCGGCCGCGCGCCAGCCGGATTCCGATCCGATCT
Source organism: Bradyrhizobium sp. 2TAF36 (assembly GCF_052114925.1). Lineage (NCBI taxonomy): Bacteria > Pseudomonadati > Pseudomonadota > Alphaproteobacteria > Hyphomicrobiales > Nitrobacteraceae > Bradyrhizobium > Bradyrhizobium sp. 2TAF36. Next base: position 41,362 of record NZ_JBFRFR010000032.1, read on the forward strand.
GCGAGAAGCCGATGGTGAGCTCGGCGGCGCTGGCCGGCAGCGCGAGCAGCAACGCGGCCGTGGCGCTGGCCGCAAAGAGGGCTTTGAGGGTCATCAGGCGTATCTCCCAAGAAGTCATCTTGTGTTATCTCGAGTGCCGATCGGTAGCATGGCACCCGCAGGCCGGCCTTTGAGGCGGCGGGAGGGACTATTTCACGGAAGATGAGTTCCGACTAGTCATATTATTTGACTATTCGCGCGAAACTTCGATTTGGCGGGAAGGACGGTTCAATGACACGCCCAGCGCGATTTTGTTCCGTGGATGCAACGGGGAGATGAAGGAATATKTGCGGCCCGCAATCTCTCCTCCGCGTCATTGCGAGCGCAGCGAAGCAATCCAGAAACTGTCCACGCAGGGACTCTGGATTGCTTCGCTGCGCTCGCAATGACGGTGTGGATAGAGTTCGGCGTAGGTCGACCAAATCGACTCGCGGAGAGTCCGCGTCACCCGGATTGCATCTTCGATGCAATCCGGCTCTCCCCGCGTGCGGGGAGAGGCGAAGGGTAGCGGAGCTAAATCAGCTTCCGTTGCGCGAGGTTCTTCATCAGCGCGCCGATTCCAAACGTCCAGGGCTCGCACTCGTCGCTGGTGCGCATGCGGTTGATGAGCTTGCCGAGCTGGGGTGCTGCGATCGTGACGATGTCGTCGCGCTTGTGGGTGAACCCCTGCCCCGGCGCATCGCGATCCTTGACGGGTGCGAACATCGTGCCGAGGAACAGCACGAAGCCATCGGGATATTGATGCACCTTGCCGATCGTCTGCTCGACGAGGTCCGTGGGATCGCGACTGATCATGCTGATCGAGGAATGGCCGTCGAGAACGAAACCGTCCGCGCCCTTCACGTTCAGGCTGATGTCGAGCTTGCGGGCGTCGTCGAGTGTGAARCTGTCGTCGAACAGACGCAGCAACGGGCCGATCGCGCAGGAGGCGTTGTTGTCCTTGGCCTTCGACAACAGCAGCGCCGAACGCCCCTCGAAGTCGCGCAGATTGACGTCGTTGCCGAGTGCGCCGCCGACGATCTTGCCGCGGCTCGAGACGAACAGCACCAGCTCGGGCTCGGGATTGTTCCAGGTCGATTTCGGATGCAGCCCGGCATCCATGCCGGTGCCGACCGAGGACAAGGTCGGAGCCTTCGTGAAGACCTCGGCATCCGGACCGATGCCGACTTCGAGATATTGGCTCCAGGCGTTCTGATCGATCAGCACCTGCTTCAAATGCATCGCCTGGTCGGAGCCCGGCTTGAGCTTCGACAGATCGTCGCCGATCAGCCGCGTCACTTCTTTCCGGATCGCTTCGGCCGATGCCGGATTGCCCTTGGCCCGCTCTTCGATGACGCGCTCCAGCATCGAGATGGCAAAGGTGACGCCGGCGGCCTTCAGGGTCTGGAGATCGAGGGGCGCAAGCAGCCACGGCTTTTTCGGATCGCGCCCATCCGGCGCCGTGTTGGCCACGATCGCTTCGAGATCGCCGATGCGCTCGCCCTTGACCGAGGCGAGCGCCTTGGCCGGATTGTCTTCCTCGCAGAGCGCGCTGACGGTCGGAAACTTGGCGGTGACGTCGAAGACGCCGTCTCCACGGACGGCRACAACGGCCGGGCCGTTCGCCTGCGGCAGCCAGACGCGGCCGACCAGCGTCCCCTTCGTTCCATCCTCGGGGAGAAGATCTCTAACAGACAGTGTCGTCATGGCCGCGTCCTCGCTCTTTCTCGGATCGGCCGCGTTCACAGCAGCCGATCCCATTGGCGAAGACCAATAAACGTCTGGCAGGGGAAGTCCAGACCGGCAGCGAAGAGCCGCTATGCCCCTGCCCGGGCCTTTATGCGCCTGCTCGCGCTTTGCGCGCCGCGATCTGCTGGAGCGCCCAGCGCGCGTTCTTGCGAACGTCGGGGTCGGCATCGTCGGCGATGACCGCCAGGAACGCCTCGCCGTCGGGATGGGCGATCTCGCCGAGCGCGGCCGCCGCCTCCTTCCGCAAATTGGCCTGGTCGTGGTTGATGCAATTGCCGATCGGGCGTACCGCGCGCTCGATCTTCATCTTGCCGAGGCTGCGGATCGCCTTCAGCCGCACCTGCCAGAATTCATCGGCGAGCGAGCCGACAAGCTGATCGGCCGCGAGCGAACCGTTGACGTTGAGGCCCAGCGTTTCCGCGGCCATCTCGCGCACCATCCAGTCCGAGTCCTTCAGCCCGCGTGTGATCGTCTCGGCCGCGGGCTTCAGCTGCGAGAAGGCCAGCGCGCTCACCGCGGCGCGGCGCACATGGGCGTCGGGATCATTGATCAGCGCGGTCAGCGCGGGGATGGATTCCTCCAGCTTGAGGAAACCGATCACGCCGATCGCCTGCACGCGAACGGCCGCATCTTGATCCAGGAGCGCTTCCAGCGCCGGCTTCAGCGTGTCCTTGCAGCGCAGCTCCTTCAGCGCGCGCAGCGCGCCCATGCGGACGAAGGCATGGGCGTGCTTGACCAGCGGCAGGATGATCTCGGCGCAGGCCGGATCCTTGAACTCGGCCATGCTGTCGGCCGCGGCCGCCGCCACGATTCTTTCGGGATCGACCAGCAGTTTGACCAGCCCATGCGCGGCCTCCGGCCCGTCGAACTCGCCGAGCGCCATCGCGACCTGCTGGCGCACACCGGCGTCGGGATCGGCGGCCATGTTGGCGAGATGCGCGACGGCTGCGGGATCGCCGGAGTGACCGAGCGCGATGATGGCGACGCGGCGCTCGGCGGGATCGGCGGCTTGCAACCGCTCATCGGCGTCTTCGAGGTCGTCATAGGACTCGAACGGGCTCGACATGATCACCTCAACAGATAGGGAATATTGACGGTGACGGCGCCGGTCGGGCAATCGGCCTCGCAAGGCATGCAGTACCAGCACTCGTCATAGGCCATGTAGGCCTTGCCGGTCATGTCGCTGATGCGGAGCACATCGAGCGGACAGACGTCGACGCATACGGTGCAGCCCTTGTCGGCGATGCATTTGGCGTCGTCGACGACCACCGGAACCGATGTCTGATAGGACGCGAGAGGCATTTTATGTCTCCTGTTGCGATGTTGCGGTGGATCAGGCGGAGGCGCGGATGCGCTGCTTGTCGTAGAGGTCCTTCTCGTCGTCGGCGATCGGCACGACATAGGGCTCCACGGCGCGCTTCTCGCTGGTCATCTTGCCGTTCTGCTTGGAGAGCAGCGTGTGGCAGAACCAGTTCTCGTTGTCCTTCTCCGGGAAATCCGTGCGCCAGTGATAGAGGCCCCAGCGGCTCTCCTCGCGGTACAACGAGGCGTGCACCGCCATGTCGGCGCAGTCCATGATCGACTGCACTTCGAGCGCACGAAGCAGCTCGTGCGCATTGCGCGCGATCATGTGTTCCTGCATGTCCTGCCGCGTCTCGGCGAGGCGGCGCATGCCGAGCTCGTATTTGCGCGTGACCTTCGGCGGCTGGAGATAGTCGTTGACGAGGCGGCGGGTCTTGTACTCGACCTGGTTCGGCGGAATGCCGTCCTCGCGCTTCGTTGGCGCCAGCACGCGATCGCGCTCCCTGGCGACATCGGCGGCGTCGAATTCCGCGAAGTCGTGGCTGTCGGCGAACTCCATCGCGTCGATGCCGGCGACCGATCCGTTGGTGAAGGCGCCCAGCATGTAATTATGCGGCACGCTCGCCATGTCGCCGGCGGCGTAAAGGCCGGGCACGGTGGTGCGGGCATTGTCGTCGACGAACACGCCGGAGGCGCTGTGGCCGGAGCAGAACCCGATCTCGGAGATATGCATCTCGATCGACTCGCTACGATAGTCGACCCCGCGCCCCTGCTGGAACAGGCCGCGCGTGGGACGCTCGACCTTGTGCAGCGTGGATTCGATCTCCGAGATCGTATCAGGATGGAGATGCTTGAGCTGGAGGAACACCGGGCCCTTGCCTGACAGCAGCTCGTTGTAGAACTCCAGCATCATCTGGCCGGACCAGTAGTCGCATTCGATGAAGCGCGATCCCTCGTTGTTCGCGGTAAAGGCGCCGAAGGGACCGGCGACATAGGCGCAGGCCGGGCCGTTATAGTCCTTGATCAGCGGATTGATCTGGTAGCATTCGAGGTTCGCGAGCGCGGCGCCGGCGTGATAGGCCATCGCATAGCCGTCACCGGAATTGGCGGCGTTCTCGTAGGTGCCGAACATGTAGCCGGAGGTCGGCAGGCCCAGGCGGCCGGCGGCGCCCATGCAGAGGATCACGGCCTTGGCTTTGATCGCCAGGATTTCGGCGGTGCGAGTGTTGACTGAGATCGCGCCGGCGATGCGCCCGTCCGACGACTTCAGCAGCCGCGTCGCCATGTAGCGGTTGGAGATCAGGATGCGGGCGCGGCGGAGCTGGCGGTACAGCGCCTTCTTCACGGTCTCGCCGTTCGGCATCGGAAGCACATAGGTGCCGATGTGGTGCACCTTCTTGACGGCGTAATCGCCGTTCTCGTTCTTCAGGAAGCGGATGCCGAAGCTGTCGAGCTCCTCGATAATCTTGTAGCAATTTTGCGCGTATTTATAGACCGCCTTCTGATCGACGATGCCGTCGTTGGCGATGGTGATTTCCTTGGTGTACTGCTCCGGCGTCGCGTAGCCGGGGATGACGGCGTTGTTGAGCCCGTCCATGCCCATCGAGATCGCGCCGGAGCGCTTGACGTTGGCCTTCTCGAGCAGGACGACATTGGCCTTCGGGTTCTTCAGTTTTGCCTTCAGCGCCGCCATCGGGCCGGCCGTACCGCCGCCGATGACGAGCACGTCGCAGGAAACCTCCGAAAGTCCGTCGACGATCTCATCTAGTGCCATCACTTGCTCCTGGTTCGCCGGTCCTGCGCCTTTGCATCAGATTTGTTCAGGTGGTTGTCCGGCGATAGCAATTAGTTGTCGCCGGGACGCGATTTGCGCCTCAGCGCTCGACGAAGGCCTTTTCAACGACGAAATGGCCGGGCTGGCTGTGGTTACCCTCGACAAAGCCGCGCGCGGCAAACATCGCGGGGAGTTCCTCGAGCATCGCCGGGCTGCCGCACAGCATGATGCGGTCGGTCTCGATATCGAGACCTGTTAGCCCGATGTCGTCGAACAGCTGATTGGAGGCGATCAGGTCGGTGATACGGCCGCGGTTTTTGAACGGCTCGCGGGTGACGGTCGGGTAGTAGACGAGCTTGTCGCGGATCAGGGGGCCGAAGAATTCGTGATTGCGCAGGCCGTCGACGAGGTGCTCACCATAGGCGAGCTCCGAAACCTGGCGGCAGCCATGGGCGAGCACGATGGTCTCGTAATTCTCATAGACGTCGGGGTCCTTGATCAGGCTGGCGAAGGGCGCGAGGCCCGTGCCGGTCGAGAGCAGCAGCAGGCGCTTTCCAGGGATGAGGTTGCCGGTGATCAGCGTGCCCGTCGCCTTGCGGCCGACCAGGATGATGTCGCCCTCCCGGATCTTCTGGAGGCGCGAGGTCAGCTGGCCGTCCTGCACCTTGATCGAAAAAAATTCGAGCGCCTCCTCGTGATTGGCGCTCGCCATGCTGTAGGCCCGCATCAACGGCTTGCCCTCGACTTCGAGCCCGATCATCGCGAACTGGCCGTTCAGGAAACGGAAGCCCGGATCGCGCGTCGCCGTGAAGCTGAACAGGCTATCGGTCCAGTGCCGGACCGACAAAACCGTTTCCTTCTGAAATGCGCTCATGCTCTCTCCTCAGCCGTCGTTGGCGCACAAGGTTTCGGAGAGAGCAGAGCCCGGCAATTCGGAAGTGAAATTCCCGGTCGATTAGTTTCACATTTAGTGGGCGGTGACTGAAGAGGAGGCCGACGGCCACGCGTTCGCGCTGGCAATTAGTTGCTATTCGTGCGCGCCCGCGCCGACATAGAAGGAAGCTGGAGGTTCGTCATGACCATGACCTTGGTGGCGCCGACTGTGGCGGCCTATGAAGCCAGCGCCGATCTCGCGACGCTCGTCGTGCGCACCACGCAGGACGACGTGGTCGGGATCGCTGTCGAGCAGCTCCGACTCTCCTGCAAATGCGCCCATTGCACCCGTGCCCGCTTCGACGATCGCTTCCCCGAACGCTTTCCCGGCATCGCCATCACCGAGATCGGCGATCTCGGCTACGGGCTGAACATCTCGTTTTCGGATGGGCATAACAGGGGGATTTATCCGAAGCCGTATCTGCTGAGCTTGGCGGGGCGGTAAGCCTCGATCCCGCTACACGCACACCGCTGTCATTCCCCGCGAAAGCGGGGAATCCAGTACGCCGCGGCCCCTCCGTATGTCACTGAAGTCTCTGGAATACTGGATCGCCCGCCTTCGCGGGCGATGACAGCGGAGTGAATGGCGGCGGCCTGCCACGAGCTCCCCCCATCTGGCACGGACATTGCTCCTCTTTAGAACGATTTGAACGTTCCGGAGGCAGACGATGTTGCAGGCGGCGAATGCGGTTCGCGGGACGGTTCCCGCAACGGTCCGGCCTGCCGGCGGCTCCTCGCTGCTGCTGACCGAGAACCAACAATGGATCGGCGGACCGCCGCCGCTGATGGACAAGCTGTCACCGCGCGAGCGGGAGCTGGTGCTGAAGCAGGGCCGGCGAAAGGTGCTCAACCGCGGCCAGACGCTGTTCAGCCAGGGCGGCAAGCATGACGGCATCTGGCTGATCGAGAGCGGCCGCATCCGCGTGTTCTACACTTCGCCGCTCGGACGCGAGATCACGCTGGCCTATTGGCACGTCGGCAATTTCGTCGGTGGGCCCGAAGTGTTCGAGGGCACCGTGCATCAATGGTCCGGCGTCGCATCCAGCAATTGCAGCGTCGTGCACCTGCCCGGAAAGGAACTGCGGTCCCTTGCCGTGGAGATCCCGAACCTCGCCATCGGCCTCATTGAAGGCCTTACCTTCAAGGGCAAATGCTATTCGGCGCTGGCGCAAATGCTGGGAACACGTTCGATCACCCAGCGCCTCGCGCATCTTCTGCTGCATCTGGTCGAGCTCTACGGCGTCGAGGATGCCGACGGCCGGGTGATCGCGGCGGCCTTCACCCATGCCGACATCGCCCACATGGTCGGCGCGACCAGGCAATGGGTCACGATCAGCCTGAAACGGATGCAGGAGAAGGGAATCGTCGTCACCAAGCGCTCGCAGATCGTGGTGTGCCGGGCCGACGCTCTCGAGGAGATGCGCGGCCAGAGCGGCGACTAGGGTCGATGCACAGGCAAGTGGCTTTATAGTGCAGGACTGCCCAAGGAGTATGCAATCAGCTTTTCCCGGCAACTAATCGACTGCGGCGGTCACTCCGGATTTGCCCTGCCCGCGGCCTCACCCAATCATGGCAACCACAGCACATCCAACCGAATGAGGATGAGAATGGTCCGCCATCTTCCCACGCTCTCGATCGCGATGTCGGTGACCTCGCTGGCGCTTCTGATCGCGCAGCCGGCCCTGGCGGAAACCGTCACCCTCGGCATCGGAACGCAGGACACCACGACCAACACGGTGACCGCCGGCGTCGTCATCCGGCAGCTGCATCTCCTCGAGAAATATCTGCCGAAGGACGGCAAATACGCCAATATCAAGTTCGAGCTGGAGTGGCAGAACTTCACCTCAGGCCCGCCCGTCACCAATGCGATGATGGCGAACAAGCTCCAGATCGGCATGATGGGCGACTATCCGCTGATCGTGAACGGCTTCACCTTCGGGAGCAATCCGGAGAGCAAGAGCCGCCTGATCGGCGTGGCCGCCTACAGCCTGTCTGGCTCCGGCAACGGGCTCGTGGTCCACAAGGACTCGCCCTATTACGATCTCGCCGATCTCAAGGGCAAGCTCGTCAGCGTGCCGTTCGGCTCGGCCGCGCACGGCATGGTGCTGAAGGCGATGCAGGACCGCGGTTACGCCTCCGACTTCTTCCAGCTCGTCAGCCAGAGCCCGGAGGTCGGCTCGACCAATCTCCAGGAGAAGAAGATCGACGCGCACGCCGACTTCGTCCCCTTCGCCGAGCTGCTGCCGTTCCGCGGCTTTGCGCGAAAAATCTTTGACGGCGTTGAGACCAACCTGCCGACCTTCCACGGCATCGTGGTCCGCACCGATTTCGCCGAGAAATACCCCGAGGTCATCGTTGCCTACTTCAAGGCGCTGATCGCCGCCAACCAGTGGCTGCGCGACGATCCGAAGCTCGCGGCCGAAAAGATCCAGGAGTGGACCGGCATCAACAAGGAAGTCGTCTATATCTTCCTCGGTCCCAGCGGCAACATGACCACCGATCCCACGGTGAAGCCGGCGCTGATCGATGCAGCCGCGACCGACGTCAAGGTTTTGCAGAATCTCGGCCGCATGAAGGAGTTCGATCCGAAGAAGTGGGTGGATGATTCCTACATCCGCAAGGCCTATGCCGAGATGAAGCTCGACTATGACACCCAGCTTGCGAGCACCAGAAATTACGAGATCGCGGGCGAAGATTCCTTCTGCAAGAAGCCGATCACCGACCCGCGCAAGGCCGGCGAGGTCTGGGTCGACGAAGCCGGCATCCTGCCGTTTGCGTCCGCAGCGTGCACGTTAGGGGCCTATGCCGACTACAAGGCCAAGGGCAAGAAGATCAACGTCGCCTACGTCTTCGACACCACCCGTGGAATCAAGCTGTTCGCCGACCAGGCCTTCTTCGCGGTCGGCAACGGCGAGGTCGCGCCGTTCCTGCTGAAGAAGGACGCCGAAGCCCATGCCGCCAAGATCAATGGCAAGGTGCTCGGCTTCGACGACGCGGTGAAGGCGGCGGTCGGCGGAGGCAAGACGTGAGCAGTCCCGCCCTCGCCAGACATCCCGAGGACAGCATGCCGGCAGCAACTGCAATCGCCGAGGCGGGCCCCGTGCCCGCCCCCTTCCCGCCCGCGACACCGCCTTCCTTCGGCACGCTTGCGCTGCGCTGGTACCGGCTCAATCGAGCGGGGCTACGCGCGACGGCGATCGGCATCATATCGCTGCTCGCCTTCCTGCTGGTCTGGCACCTGCTCACGACCTATCGCGTCGTGTTCTTCGTGCGCTTCACCAACGTGCCCTCGCCGCTCGCGGTCTATGCGAGCTTCACCAAGGCGATCCACGATCCGAAATTCCTGCTGCACATCCTCTTGAGCTGCCGGCGCATCTTGTTCGGCTTCTCGCTCGCGGCGGTGGTCGGCGTGCCGCTCGGCCTGATCATGGGCCGCTTCAAGCTGGTGCACGAAATCATCTTCCCGGTCGCCGAGGTGCTACGGCCGATCCCGGCAATCGCCTGGGTGCCGATGGCAATCATGCTTTGGCCGACCAACGAGCAGAGCATCGTCTTCATCACCTTCCTCGGCGCATTCTTCCCGATCCTGGTCAACACGCTGCATGGCATGTCGCTCGTCGACCCCGTGCTGGTGCGCGCCGCGCAATGTCTCGGCGCGCGCGAGCGCTCGATCTTCCGCGAGGTGTATTTTCCGGCTTCGATGCCGCACATCTTCACCGGCCTCACCGTCGGTATGGGCGTGGCCTGGGTGTCGCTGATCGCCGCCGAGATGATCTCGGGCCAGTACGGCATCGGCTACTTCACCTGGGAGGCCTATTCCCTTGTCCAATATGCCGACATCGCGGTCGGCATGATCGCGATCGGCGTGCTTGGCCTTGGATCGAGCCTGCTTATCAGGGGCGCCGGGCAGTTGGTGATGCCGTGGAGGCTAAAATGAACGAAATCCTGACCAAAGCACCGCAAGGCCATATCGAGGTCAGGAATTTCTCCCTCAGCTATGAGAGCATCGAGGGACCTGTGCAGGCCGTCACCGATACGCAGATTCATGTGAAGCCCGGCGAGTTCGTCTCGATCGTCGGGCCCTCCGGCTGTGGAAAGTCGACGCTGCTCAATGCTGTCGCCGGCTTCCTCAAGCCGACCACCGGTGTAGTCACGGTCGACGGCGAGCGGGTCAACGGCCCCAGCGCCGAGCGCGGCATGGTATTTCAGCAATATTCGCTGTTTCCGTGGAAGACGGTGCGGGAGAACGTCGAGTTCGGCCTGAAGATGCGCGGCATGGCGCGCTCCCAGCGCGAGCGCGCCGCGCGCACGCTGCTCGGGCTCGCGGGGCTCGAAGCGTTCGAAAAGCATTATCCGGAAAAACTCTCCGGCGGCATGAAGCAGCGCGTCGGCATCGTCCGCGCGCTCGCGACGGGACCGAAGGTGCTGCTGCTCGACGAGCCGTTCGGCGCGCTCGACGCGCAGACGCGCGTGATCATGCAGCAGATCCTCACCAACATGTGGCAACGGCTGAAGATCTCGGTGCTGTTCGTCACCCACGACATCGACGAAGCCATCTTCCTCTCCGACCGCGTCTACTGCATGACCGCCCGCCCCGGCTCGATCAAGGCGGAGATCCCGATCCCGCTGGAGCGGCCGCGGCAGCAATCGATGATGATGTCGTCGGAGTTCCTGGCGCTCCGCCGCGGCCTGATGTCACTGATCCGCGAGGAGAGCCTGAAGGCGATGGGCGGCGAGATCAGCGACATGGGCATGCAAGGGCTTAACATCGAGCTGCATGGGCATTCGCTGGCGGATGTGATCTAGCGCCCCATCTCGACGATTGCGCTCTTACTTCCCTTCTCCCCTTGTGGGAGAAGGTGCCTTGCCGAAGGCAAGGCGGATGAGGGGTCTGCTTCGGCAAACTCCCTCTCATTTCGGACTCGCGGATAGAACCCCTCATCCGGCGCTTCGCGCCACCTTCTCCCACAAGGGGAGAAGGAAGAGGAGTTCGCAGTCGCTGTGCTCCCCTCACTTGAACCAGTGCACCAGCGCGATGCTGATGCCGAGGAGCAGCATCAGCGACAGTGTCACGGCAGCCGTCACCCGGCCCCCGACATTCGCCAGCACCTTCACGTCGACGCCGAGGCCGAGCGCGGCCATCGAGACCACCGTCAGGAAGCTCGTGATCTTCGTCACCGGCCCGACCACCGTGCCCGGCACGATCTCCAGCGAGCGCAGGGTCGCCAGCGCAAGAAAGCCGAGGATGAACCAGGGGACCAGGCGGAAGAAGCCGACATTGGATTTCTTGGCGCCGGTCTGCCAGCGCGAGGCGACCAGGGAGAGACCGACGACGACGGGCCCGAGCATCAACACGCGCATCAGCTTCACGAGCGTGCCGATCTGCGTCGAGACGAGCCCGGCCGGGACCGTTGCCGCAAGCACCTGCGGCACGGCGTAGACGGTGAGGCCTGCGAGGATGCCATATTGCGTGGCCGACAATTGCAGCAGCGGAATCAGCAGCGGCAGGCCCAGCACCATCATCACGCCGAGGATCGCCGTAAAGGAAATCGAGGACGCGATCTCGTCGTTGTTGGCGCCGATGATCGGCGCCACGGCGGCGATCGCGGAATTGCCGCAGATGGAATTGCCGCAGGCGATCAGGATCGAGAGCCGCGTCGACAGGCCCAGCATGCGACTGAGGCCGAAGGAGACGCAGAGCGCGATCACGACGACCGCGGCGATCGATGCCAGCAGCGCCACGCCGGAAGCCGCGATGGCGGCGAAGCTGATCGAGGCCCCCAGCAGCATGACCGCAACTTCGAGCAGCTGCTTGGCGCTGAAGGCGATGCCGGCCTGCCAGCGCGGCGCCGGTTTCCAGAAGCTGCGCAGCGCCATCCCGAGCAGGATCGCCATCACCAGCGCTTCGACATAGGGGTGCTCGAAGACACCCAGCTCGGCCCGTTCGAGCAAGGCCGAGATACCGGCCACGGCGATGCACAGGAGGATTCCCGGAATCAGCGCCGCAATACGGCTCACGACAGTGGTAGGCTTGGCGTCGGCCGGGTTGGATGCTTGATTCTGCGACACAAATCTCTCCCAGAGGAGAAATATTTATACGCAGTGCTGGCCGATTGGGGAATAAGTTTTCAGCATATCAGGGCCGAGGGAAGTTCTATCCTCAGCCCGGAATAATCGGCTCAGAAGATCAGGCTTTTGGCGAGCGAGGCGACGCGGCTGAAGCTGTCATAGACGCCCGGCTCAAAGAAGGCCGCACGCGCGAGCACGATCCCCGCGACCAGCGACCAGAACACCGTGGTGCCGGCCCGCAACAGGAGCTTTGACGCGCGCGATCGCGGCTGGGTGTCCGTTGCGGACACCAGCTGCTCGCCGAAGGGCTCAAATCCAGTGCGTTCCATGGCTACGCCGATCCATCAAATTCTGAATGGAATGTCGTCGTTTCGGCCCCAAACGGCAATGGAAGCGATTGGCGTTTTTGGCCCTCGATGGGGAAACTCCTTCCGTCTGGCGAACCCGAGGCAATAGTTTTCTTCTTTGGGCCGGTTTGGCGGTCCGGAACCCGGTTAAAGCGCCAGATAGCGGCGACGGATCGCGTCGTTGGCCTTCAGCTCGTCGATTCCGGCGGCATAGACGATCTGGCCCTTGTCGATGACAGTGGCGTGGCTCGCAAGCCCCAGGCAGAAATGCATGTTCTGCTCGGCGATCAGCACGGTCGATCCGAGCTGTCGGAGCTGCCGCAACAGCTCGCCGATCCGCTGCACGATGATCGGCGCGAGGCCCTCGCTCGGCTCATCGAGCAGCAACAGCGCCGGGTTGCCCATCAGCGTGCGCGCGATGGCGAGCATCTGTTGCTCCCCGCCCGAGAGACGTCCGGCGATGCGATGGCGCAGCGGCTCCAGCAGCGGGAAGACGTCGTAGATCCGCTTGATCGGCCACTCGTCCTGGCCTTCCGGCCCCTTCTTGCGACCGATGACGAGATTGTCCTCGACCGTGTGCTCCGGAAAGATCTGGCGATCCTCCGGCACGAAGCCGAGACCGGCGCGCGCGATATGGTGCGGCCTCTGGCCCGAGATCACCGCGCCGCGCAGGCTGATCCTGCCCCGCCGCGGCGGCGCCAGCCCCATGATCGCCTTCATGGTCGTCGATTTGCCCGCGCCATTGCGGCCCAAAAGCGCCATGGTCTCGCCCTGCCGCACCGAGAGGCCGACGCCGAACAGTATCTGGCTGGTGCCGTAGTAGACGTCGAGATCGGCGACTTCGATAATGGTCGCGCTCATGCGGCGGCCCCCGCATGTTCAGTGCCGAGATAGGCCTCGATCACGGCGCTGTTGCTTCGGATTTCGTCGGGCGTGCCGGTCGCGAGGATGCGGCCGTAGCAGAGCACGACGATCTTTGGGGCGATCTTGAACACGATGTCCATGTCGTGCTCGATGAAGACGACGGTGATTTTCTGCGTCTCCCAGAGCTCGCGCACCTTGTCGATCATGCGCCAGCGCTCTTCCGGGCCCATGCCGGCAGTCGGCTCGTCCAGCAGCAGAACCTTTGGTTCGAGCACCAGAGCGAGCGCAATGTCGAGCAGCTTCTGGTCGCCATGCGACAGCGTTGCGGCCGTGCGATTGCGCTTTCCCGCGAGGCCCAGCAGCTCCATCACGTGCTCGGCGCGGTCGCGCGTCTCGGGCAAGGGAAAGCGCTTGTGCAGCACCGCGGACGAGCGCTGGTCGGCGCTGACGGCGGCAAGCATGGTCTCCTGCACCGTCAGCGATTTGAAGATGCTCGCGACCTGGAAGGCGCGGCCGATGCCGTGCCGCACGATCTCCGGCGGCGAGCGGCCGGCGAGATCGATGCCGTCGAGCAGCACCTGGCCGGAATCCGGCCTCAAGGCGCCGGTGATCAGGTTGAAGAACGTGCTCTTGCCGGCGCCGTTCGGGCCGATCACCGCCGTGAGCGAACCGTCGGGGAAGTCGAGCGTGACGTCGTTGGTCGCCTTCACGCCGCCGAAGGATTTTGCGAGGTTGCGGATCTCGAGCATCGCTAGCGCCCCTCGCCTGCGTCACGCCGGTGCGCGAACCAGTCGGCAACGAAATCCAGCAGGCCTTTGCGCAGGCCCAGCGCGAAGAACAGGATGACCACGCCGAGCACGATGCCGTGGTATTCGGTGAAGCGCGTGACGGTGTCGTTGAGCAGAAGCAGCAGCACGGTGCCGACCATCGGCCCCAGGAAGGTCGAGACGCCGCCGAGCATGTTGATGAAGATGCCCTCGCCCGAGATCGTCCAATAGGCGAATTCCGGATAGGCACCGGAGACGAACAGCGCCATCACCATGCCCCCCATCGACGCAAACAATGCCGCCAGCACGAAGACTGTCAGCTTGGCCCGCCAGACGTCGATGCCGAGGAAGCTTGCGCGCGCGGCATTGTCGCGGATCATGCGCAACGTGTAACCGAACGGCGATTGCGCGATCTGGCGCATCGCGAGCAGGCCGAGGATGAGAAGCGCGCAGCTCGCGACATAGAGATGGATGTGGTTCGCAAGATTGATGCCGAGGAATGTGGGGCGCGGAATGCCGCCACGCAGGCCCTGGTCGCCGCCGGTGAAGGAGGCCCAGGACAGGATGGTCGAGTGGATCAGCATCTGAAACGCGAGCGTGACGAAGGCGAAATAGATATCCTTCAGCCGCACGCAGATCGCGCCGATGACGGCGGCGATTACCGCCGTGATCGCCAGCGTCGCGACGAAGGCCACGGGAATCGGCACGCCCAGCTTCTGCATGATCAGGCCAAAACTGTAGGCGCCAAGGCCGAAGAACATGCCGTGGCCGAACGAAGTCAGGCCGGTGTAGCCGACCAGCAGGTTCAGCGAGGTCGCGAACAGGCCGTAAGCCGAGCAGCGGATGACGAAATCGAGCAGCGCCTTGCTGCCGGTGAACAGCGGCAGGCTCGCCAGCACGGCAAAGGCGACGAGCGCAATCAGGACGTCGCGATAGCGTTGCAGCGCCACACCGCTACGCACCGGCGCCAGCGTCTCGGCGCGTCCGGCCTCGAGCTCGGTCATGCCGCCTCCTTGCCGAACAGGCCGGTGGGCTTGGAGACCAGCACGATCACCATGAACAGGTACATCAGGCCTTCCGTGAACAGGGGAAAGCCGAGCGAGCCGAAGGAGCGGATCAGACCGATTAGCAGCGCTCCGATCAGAGCGCCCAGGATCGAACCCATCCCCCCGATCACGGTGACGATGAAGGATTCGATCAGTACCGAAAATCCCATGCCGGGTGTGAGCGAACGCACGGGCGCCGCGAGCGCGCCGGCAAGGCCCGCCAGCATGCCGCCGAGCGCGAACACGCCCCCATAGATCAGACCGGTATTGATGCCGAGCGCCGAGACCATGCCGGGATTATGTGCCGCCGCCCGGATCACCTTGCCGATACGGCTGCGCGACAATCCGATGCCGAGCACGATCGCTGCGACGAGCGCGACGCCGATCAGCAGCAGGTAATAAGGCGGCACTACGCCGCCGGCGATGAACAGCGGCATCACCTGGAATGCCGCGGGCATGCCCATCGACCTGAATTCCGGCCCCCAGATGATGCGCACGACATCGTCGAAGATCAGCACGAAGGCGTAGCAGACGAGCAGCTGCATCAGCACGTCGGCGCCATAGACGCGGCTCATGAAGACGCGCTCGAAGATCATACCGAGAATCGCGGTCCCAGCCGCGCCCGCGAACATCGCCAGCGCGAAGCTCCCGGTGAGCTGATAGGCCGTCATCGCGAAATAGGCGCCGAACATGTAGAAGGCGCCGTGGCTGAAATTGACGACCTTGAGCACGCCGAAGATCAGCGTCAGCCCGACTGCGACCAGGAACAGGAGCATGCCGATGATGAGGCCGCTGGTGGTTTGCGTCACCAGGCAGGCGGAACTGGAGAGGCAGCCGGCGAGCGCGTCGAGATCCACGGGAGCACTTTCATTGCGACGCGCCGGACTTGGCGCGGAGAACCAAATAAAAACGGCGGAGACGGTCGCCCGTCTCCGCCGCGCGTCACATCAGGTGTAGCCCTTGCTCTTCTTCCACTCGGCCTCGAGCTCGAAGATGGYCTTCCAGTCGCCGGCCTTGACCTCGGGCACGTAGGGCTCCTGCGGGATCGTGGTGCCCCAGCCGATCGCGTAGCCGACCAGCGTGTGGTCGTCGCCGCGCATTGTCACGGTGCCGTCGGCGCCGAACGGGCACTTGATGGTGAGGCCCTTCAGCACCTCCGCGATCTTCTTGCCGTCGGTGGTGTTGGCCTTCTTCGCGGCCTCGGCGAGGAACATCACGGCCGTCGCGTTCTGCCACGACCAGTTGGTCGGATATTCGTTGTACTTCGCCTTGTAGGCATCGCCCCAGGCCGCGTTCTCCGGCGTGGTCGGGAAGGTCTTGATGTAGCGGTTGCCGGAGTGGATACCCTTGGGCAGGTTCTTCACCACGGTGAGCGCGGTGTAGTCGGCCATGTTGACCGCGAACACCTCCATCTGGCCGAACATCGCATAGATGTTGGCCTGGTCGATATAGGAGGTGAGATCGCCGCCCCACAGGCAGGAGTACAGCGCCTGCGGCTTGGCCTGGAGGATCTTGGTCACGACTTCGGTGTAGTCGGGCTGGAACAGCTTTGGCCAGGACTCGCTGATGATTTCGACGTCGGGCGCAAAGCGCTTCAGGTACAGCGTGAACTCGCCGGTGGTGTCGCGGCCATAGGCATAGTCCGGCGAGCAGGTCGCCCATTTCTTCAGGCCCTTGGCTTTCGCGATCGAGGCGGCATAGCTGCCGCCGACGATGGAATCGTGGATGCCCTGGCGCACGCAACGGAACGCGTTCGGGATGTGYTGCTTCGGATCGGCCGTGAGCGAGGACGCTTCCGAACAGGTGTGGACGCAGAGCACACCGAGATCGCGCGCCACTTCGTGAACCGCAAACGATCCGGACGACGCCTCGCCGTCGATCAGCCACTCGCAACCATCGGTGTTGACGAGCTCGCGCGCGACGCGGGCGGCTTCCTGCGGCTGGCCCTTGGAGTCACGGATCACCATCTCGATCTGGCGGCCGGCAAGTCCGCCGGCGGCGTTGACCTTGTCGACCTCGAGCATCACCGCATTGCGCGACGACGTGCCGAGCTGCGCAACGCGGCCCGACAGAATCGTCGGCATGCCGATCTTGATCGTCTTGGCTTGCGCGCGCGCCACCCACGGTGCGGCAACACTCATCGCACCGGCGCCCATCAGCGCCAGCGTTGAACGGCGGCTGATGCCCGGCATGCGGGTTCTCGTCATTTTCCCCTCCCTCTTTCGGGTCGGCGTTTCCTGGTCCCTTGCCGGAGATCGTCTCGTCTCCGTGTTCCCAACAATTTCAGAGGCAGGGGGGTGACGTCAAGCCAAAGATGAATTACGAGTCATAATTCATCAAAGGAGGAAACGAGGCCGGTAATCGGCCCAAAACCCGCAAAATGATCAATCTTTCGAGCTTCATCACCTTTCATGCCCGGCGCACGCCGGACCGGCCCGCGCTGAAATATCGCGGCGAGGAGATCTCCTACGCCGATTTCGATGCGCGCATCCGGCAAGCGGCCGGCTGGCTCGCCGCGCAGGGCATCGGCGCGGGCGACGTCGTGGCCGTGCTGATGAAGAACAGCGCGGCGTTCCTGGAGCTCGTCTTCGCCACCAGTCATCTCGGCGCGGTGTTCTTGCCGATCAATTTTCGACTGTCGCGCGACGAGGTCGGCTACATCGCGGGCAATGCCGGCGCGCGGTTGTTGATCGTCGATGAGGAACTCGCCGCGAATGCAGCGGGCGCGAAGGTTGTCGTGCTGAACGAAGTTGCGCAGCAAAGCATCACGCACCTCGCGGGCGAGGCCGTGCCCGCGCCGATGCACGTCCGCGCACCGTCCGACCTGATGCGGTTGATGTACACCTCGGGTACGACCGACCGCCCCAAAGGCGTGATGCTCACTTACGATAATTTTTACTGGAAGTCCGCCGACCAGACGATCGCGCTCGGCATCGGTGCCGAGACGCGACTGCTCGTTGTCGGCCCGCTCTATCACGTCGGCGCGCTCGACCTGCCCGGCATCGCCGTGCTCTGGCACGGCGGCTTCATCCGCATCGAGCGCAATTTCGAGCCGGAGACCGCGCTTGCGGCGATCGCGGAGGACAAGCTGAACGCGGCATGGTTCGCGCCTGTGATGACCACCGCGATGCTCACCTGCCCCACCCGCGATCGCTACGACGTCTCCAGCCTGAGATGGGCGATCGGCGGCGGCGAGAAGACGCCGGAGGTGCGCATCCGCGCGTTCTCGGAGTTCTTCCGCAATGCGCGCTACATCGATGCCTATGGCCTCACCGAGACCGTCGGCGGCGACACTTTCATGGAAGCCGGCCGCGAGATCGAGAAGATCGGCTCGACCGGCCGCGCCATCGCCCATGTCGAGATCGAGATCCGTGACGAGGACGGCAAGACGCTGCCGCCGAACGTCAATGGCGAGATCTGTCTGCGCGGACCGAAAATCACGCGCGGCTATTGGAAGGATCCGGAGAAGACGGCGGCGGCCTTCTTCGGCGACTGGTTCCGCAGCGGCGATGTCGGCTATCTCGACGAGGAAGGCTTCCTGTACCTGACCGACCGCAAGAAGGACATGATCATCTCGGGCGGCGAGAACATCGCTTCCTCCGAAGTCGAGCGCGTCATCTACGACTTGCCCGAGGTGCGCGAAGTCGCGGTGATCGGCCTGCGCGATGCGCGCTGGGGCGAGCGGCCGGTCGCGATCGTCGTGCTGGCCGAAGGCGCGAGCCTTGCGCTCCCTGCCCTCACCGAGCACTGCCGTACGCGCCTGGCGAGCTTCAAGGTACCGAAACAGCTCGTTATCCGCGACGGCCTGCCGCGCAACCCGAGCGGAAAAATCCTCAAGCGCGTGCTGCGCGCCGAGCTGGAGACCTCTGAATGACGCAAGCGAATGCCAAGGTCACAAAGCTTAACCGCGTCGAGCGCAACGCCTGGACCAAGCAGAAGATCTTTGACGCCGCGACCAAGGTCGTCGGCAAGCATGGCTATGCCGAAGCCTCCGTCGCCCGCATCACGGAAGAAGCCGGCGTCGCGCAAGGCACCTTCTATAATCATTTCGAGAACCGCCAGGAACTGCTCGACCAGTTGCTGCCGAAGATCGGCCTCGACATGGTCGAGTTCATCCGCGCACGCACCGGCACCGCCGATGCCGCGCGGCAGGAGATCGCCCGCTTCTCCGCCTTCTTCGACTTTATCCGTGAGGTGCCGGAGTTCCTGCGCATCCTCAACGAGGCCGAATTCTTCGCGCCCATCGGCTACCAGAAACATCTCGACAACATTTCGGTCGCCTATGTCCGCATTTTGCGCCGCGCACGAGCGGCAGGCGCGATCGAGGATTACAGCGACGAGGAATTCGAGGCCATCGTCCACATGCTGATGGGCGCGCGCGGCTATCTCAGCCGCCGCTACTCCTATTCGGCCGGCGGCGTCACCGCCGTCCCCGACCACGTCATCTCCGCCTATCGCAAGCTGATGACGCGCGGCCTCTTCAGTGCATCCGGAGATCAGGACACGCCATGAACATCGCATCTCCACAAAAGCCGCTCGATCTCGTCTCCGCGATCGCCGAAGGCGATATCCGCTGTTTGCTGATGGTGCTGGTGCACATGACCGGCGATGAGCGCTGGCTCGAGCCGCCGTACTTGCCCAAGCGCGACATCCGCCTCATTCCCGATCCAGAAGCCGGCGTGCCCCGGGAGGTCCAGGACGAAATCCGTGCCGCAGTGGTCAAGCTGTTTGCCGGCGGCACGCCAAAACCCGTCATCACCGATCCCGGCGAAGAGCTGCTGCTCAAGATGATGCGCGCCTGCCTCGGCGAGAACGTCGCACCGGAATATGCACCGCTGATGCGCGAGGAGATGGGATTTGTAGCGCGCGAGCCGCAATGGACGAAGCGCCCCTCCGCCGAGAAGCTTGCCGGCCAGCACGTGCTGATCGTCGGCGCCGGCGTCTGCGCCATCGCGCTCGGCGTCGCACTCGGCCATCTCGGCATCCCCTACACCATCGTCGAGAAGAACGCCGAGCTCGGGGGCACCTGGTGGATCAACCGCTATCCCGGCTGCGGCGTCGATACGCCGAACCATTCCTATTCCTACTCGTTCGGCTCGGGCAATGCATGGACGCGCTATTTCTGCCAGCGCGAGGAGCTGCTTGCCTATCTGCTGAAGGTCGCCGAGGAATACGGCATCCGCGAGCATCTGCGGGTCAATACCGAGCTGACAGCGTCGCGCTGGGACGAAGGCAAGCGACGCTGGATCTCAACGCTGAAGACGAAGAGCGGCGAAGAAACCTTTGAATCCACCGCGCTGGTCTCGGCCATCGGCCAGCTCAACGATCCCTCTCGCGCCCGCTTCAAGGGCGAGGAAGACTTCAAGGGCACGATCCTGCATTCGGCCCTGTGGTCGGACGACATCAATCTCGACGGCAAGCATGTCGCCGTGATCGGGACCGGCGCGACATCGATGCAGCTGGTGCCGTCGATCGCCGGCCGCGTCGCGTCCGTCACGGTCTATCAACGCAGCGCGCAATGGGCGCGGCCCGTTAAGGGCTATTCCGATCCGATCAGCGACGGCGCGCGCTGGCTGCTCGCGCATCTGCCGTTCTATGTGCAGTGGTACCGCTTCAACATGTTCTGGCGCTATGGCGACGGCCTGTTGCCGTTCCTGCGCAAGGACCCGGCCTGGCCGCATCCGGAGCGCGCCGTCAACAAGGGCAATGACCGGCATCGCCAGGAGCTGACCGATTTCATCCTCACCGAGCTGAAGGATCGGCCCGACCTGATCGCCAAATGCGTGCCGACCTATCCGCCCTATGGCAAGCGCATCCTGCTTGACAACAACTGGTTCAGGACGCTCACGCGGGACAATGTCGAGCTCGTCACCGACACGATCGATCATTTCGATCGCGACGGCATCGTCACCGCAGACGGCGAGCACCGCCCCGCCGACATCGTCGTGGTCGCCACCGGCTTCAAGGTCACGGAGATGGCGGCGCGCCTCAACATCAGCGGCCGCGGCGGCAAGGATCTGCGCGAGGCCTGGGCCAACGACAACCCGACGGCGTTCCTCGGCCTCACCGTCCCGGACTTTCCGAACTTCTTCTGCATGCTCGGTCCGAACTCCGGCCCCGCCCATGGCGGCAGCGTCATCTTCCAGTCGGAATGCCAGAGCCGCTATATCTCCGCCTGCCTCGCCGACATGATTGAGCACGACGTCGCCGCCATCGACGTCCGCAGGGAGGTGCTGGACGACTACGTCCAGAAGGTCGATGCCGAGCACGAGGCGATGATCTGGACCCATACCGGCATGAGCACCTATTATCGCAATTCGAGCGGCCGCGTGTTTTCGGCGATGCCCTGGCGGTTCGTGGACTACTGGCGCATGACGCATGATCCGGATCTGGGGCAGTACAGGTTGACGAAGGCGTAAACCTCACCTCGTCGTCATTGCGAGCGCAGCGAAGCAACCCAGAATCTTTCCGCGGAGATACTCTGGATTGCTTCGCTGCGCTCGCAATGACGGAATTCGCGGGTTAATCTCCCGCACAACCGGGAGCGCCGTACGCCGAGGGAAGCCGCCAATGCCCAAGCCGCTTGTCCGCGTCTACACCGACTACAAGAGCCCTTACGCGTTCGTGGCCAACAAGCGGCTATTTTCGCTCGAGGAGGCGCACGGCGTCGAGCTCGAATGGCTGCCCTATACGCTGCGCGTCGCCGAATTCATGGGGACGGTCGAGGAGCGCACGCCGCATTTCTGGCGCAAGGTGCGTTACGCCTATATGGACGCGCGGCGCTATGCCAATGCGCAAGGGCTCGTCATGAAGGGGCCGCGTCGGATCTACGACGCCTTCTATTCCAGCGTTGGAATGCTGTTCGCACAGCGGCACGGCTTCTTCCGCCCTTATCACGACACGGTGTTCCGCAAATTCTGGAGCCATGAGCTCGAGATCGACGATCTCGCCGCAATCACGGACGTCATCACCGCGTGCGGCGGCTCGGCGAGCGAGTTCGAAGCCTACGTCAACGGCCCTGCCCGCACCGAGCACGACCGCATCATCGACGAAGCCGAAGCACTCGGCGTGTTCGGCGTGCCGACCATGGTGTTCAACGGCGAGCTGTTCTGGGGCGGTGATCGCATCGACATGCTGATCGAACGGATCGAGCGTCCGGAAACGATCGAGGCCGCGCTCGACAGCCGCCACCGCAAATCAGTGTAGCCGTCAAGCGGCGAGGCCGCTCTCGACCGGAGCAAATTCCAGCCCGAGGCTCTCGGCAACCGCCTTGTTGGTTATGCGGCCACGATGCACGTTCAGTCCGTTGCGCAAATGCGGATTTTCCAGGACTGCAGCAAAGCCCTTGTTGGCGAGCATCAGGCCGAATGGCAGCGTTGCGTTGTTCAGCCCCTGGCTCGACGTCACCGGCACCGCGCCCGGCATGTTGGCGACGCAATAATGCACGATGCCGTCGACCTGATAGGTCGGATCGGCGTGCGTGGTCGGATGCGATGTCTCGAAGCAGCCGCCCTGGTCGATCGCGACGTCGACCAGCACGGCGCCCGGCCGCATCGACTTGAGCATCGCGCGCGTGACGAGCTTTGGAGCGCTGGCGCCCGGCACCAGCACCGCCCCGATCACGACGTCGGCGGCGAACACCTCGTCCTCGACCGCTTCGATGGTCGAGAAGCGGGTGCGCACGCGCCCGAGAAACACATCGTCCAGCTCGCGTAGACGGGGAATCGAGCGGTCGATCACAGTGACTTCCGCACCGAGGCCCGCCGCCATGCGCGCGGCCTGCGTTCCCACCACGCCGCCGCCGAGCACGACGACGCGCGCCGGCTGCACGCCGGGCACACCGCCGAGCAGCACCCCGCGGCCGCCGGCCGATCGCTTGAGCGCGGCGCCGGCGGCTTCGACGGCGAGGCGGCCGGCGACTTCGCTCATCGGCGCAAGCAGGGGGAGGTGACCGGCCGCGTCGGTGACGGTCTCATAGGCGACCGCAGTGCAACCGGAAGCGAGCAGACCCTTGGCCTGTTCGGGATCCGGCGCGAGATGGAGGTAGGTAAAGAGGATCTGGCTTTCGCGAAGCTGGGCCCATTCGCTTTTCTGTGGCTCCTTCACCTTCACGATCATGTCGGAGCTGGCGAAGATGTCGCGGGCGTTCTCCGCGATCGCGGCCCCTGCCCGCTGGTACACCTCGTCGGACGCGCCGATGCCGCTGCCGGCGCCGGTCTCGACCGTCACCTGGTGCCCGGCCGCGACATATTCGCGGACCGCGCCCGGGGTGAGCCCGACGCGATATTCCTGCACCTTGATCTCCTTGGGCACACCGACGCGCATTTTGGGCTCCTTCCAACGTCCTGATTCACCCCGCCATCGTAGCGATCGGGCCAGTTTGGTTTCGTGCAAATATCCGCTAGCTTCGACCTCCCCGCGCCGGTTTCCGGCGTGCAAACGCCCTTTCACGCTGGAAACGAAACCTTGGCCCTCGACCGGAAAGATCTCGCCATCCTCGCGGAACTCACCACCAATGCGCGGGCCAGCCACACCGAGCTCGCCACCAAGGTCGGGCTATCAAGCACGGCGCTGGCGCGGCGGCAGAAGGCGCTGGAGGACGACGGCTACATCCAGGCATACCAAGCCGCGCTTGATTTGGCGCAGTTCGGCCTCACCACGACCGTGCTGGTGCGCATTGCGCTGGAGAGCCAGAGCGACGAGGCGCTGAAGGCGTTCGAGGCCGAGGTGGTGAAATGTCCGTCCGTCGTGCGCTGCTTCCTGATGTCGGGCACCGACGACTACATCCTGATCGTGCTCGCCCGCGACATCCAGGATTTCGAGCGCATCCACCGTACCGAGTTGTCGCGCCTGCCGCGCGTGGCGCGGGTCCAATCGAGCTTCGCGCTGCGCGAGATCGTCAACCGCGCGGTGCCGACGGTGGTCTTCGGCGAAGCCAAGCGCTGACACTGTGTCGCGGGCGCCATAATTCCCGGCAGGGAACCAAGCGGCCGATTGTAAGTTGGAGGCCATTGGCAAGCGGAGGCAACGGTGCCTCCGCGTCAGCTCGGCTGACGTCTCGGCTCAGTCGCCGTCGCAGGGAGCAGGACATGAGCGATGTCACGCACGAGATTCCCGAACGCATTCCAGTTCATATCGTCGTCAATGGCGTCGGCCACACGCTCGATCTCGTGCCCTGGACCACGCTTCTGGATGCCCTGCGTGACCATCTTGCGCTGACCGGCACCAAGAAAGGCTGCGATCACGGCCAGTGCGGCGCCTGCACCGTGCTGATCGACGGACGGCGCGTCAATTCCTGCCTGACGCTCGCCGTCATGAAGGACGGCGCCGAGATCACGACGATCGAAGGGCTTGCCAAGGACGGAACGCTTCATCCCGTGCAACAGGCGTTCATCGACCACGACGCCTTTCAGTGCGGCTATTGCACGCCGGGACAGATTTGCTCGGCGGCGGGCCTTTTGGCCGAAGGCCGCGCCCGGGATGCCGACGAGATCAGAGAGCTGATGAGCGGAAATCTCTGCCGCTGCGGCGCCTATCCGAACATCGTCGCCGCGATCCAGCAGGCAATGGGCCGGCCATGAACAACTTCCAATATTCCCGCGCCACCGACGTCGCCGATGCGATCCGCCTGCTGGCCGCCGATCCCGACGCCAAGCTGATTGCCGGCGGGACCAATCTGATCGACCTGATGAAGGAAAATGTCGAGCGGCCCTCCCGGCTGATCGACATCTCCCGCCTGCCGCTCCGCGACATCGAGGAGACGTCCGACGGAGGGCTGCGCATCGGCGCCTTGGTACCGAATTCGGACCTCGCCTACCATCCGCTTGTCGAGCAGCGCTACCCCCTGCTCGCCGGCGCCATCCTCGCCGGCGCTTCCGCGCAATTGCGCAATATGGCCTCCGTTGGCGGCAACCTGATGCAGCGCACGCGCTGCGCCTACTTTTATGACACGGCGACGCCCTGCAACAAGCGAGAGCCCGGCAGCGGCTGCTCGGCAATCGACGGCCTCAACCGCAACCACGCAATCCTCGGCACGAGCGCGTCCTGCATCGCGACCAACCCGTCCGACATGAGCGTCGCACTTGCCGCGCTCGGTGCGCTCGTGCACGTCGCAGGTCCCTCCGGCCAGCGCACGATCGCATTGGCCGATTTCCATCGACTCCCGGAGGACAAACCTCATGTCGATACAAATCTCGGCATCGGCGAGATCATCGCGGCCGTCGAACTTCCCAAGCATGGCTTTGCCCGTAACTACAGCTATCTGAAAATCCGCGACCGGCTGTCCTATGCTTTTGCTTTGGTCTCGGTCGCGGCCGCGCTCGAACTGGATGGCAACGCGATCAGCGAAGCCCGCCTGGCGCTCGGCGGCGTGGCTCACAAGCCCTGGCGCAGCCTTGAGGCCGAAGCGGCGTTGCGCGGCCAGGCAGCGACGCCGGACCACTTCTCGCGCGCGGCCGATCTGCTGCTGCACGGGGCAACGGCGCGCGCACATAACCGCTTCAAGATCGAGCTCGCACGCCGCACCATCGTGCGTACGCTGATACAGGCCGCGATCGCCACGCCACAATCACAGGCTCACAAGAAAATCGCGTGAGGGACCGATGAACGCCTATGTCGGAACGCCAACGTCCCGCGTCGATGGCCGCGCCAAGGTCACCGGAGCCGCCAAATATGCCGGCGAATTCCCGGCAGACGGCCTCCTCCATGGCTTCGTCGTCGAGGCCACGATTCCGCGCGGACGTATCGCTCGCCTCGACGCCAGCGACGCGCTGCAAGTGAAGGGCGTGGTCGACGTGCTTACGCATGCGCATCGTCCGCCCCTCGCCGACAATGACGATGCCTGGAAGGACGAGGTGGCGCCGGAGAAGGGCTCGCCTTTCCGCCCGCTCTATGACGACAGGATCTGGTTCAACGGCCAGCCGATCGCGCTCGTCGTGGCGGATGACTGGGAAACCGCCAAATTCGCCGCGACCCGCGTGCGCGTTGAATACGACCGGGAGGCATTTGCGACCGACCTCGAATCCGAACATGGCAAAGCCGGCAAAGTGGATCGGCCGCACAAGCCGCGCGGCAACGCCGCCGCAGCGCTGGCTGGGGCCGCTGTGCGGCACCAGGCGGATTACGTCCTGCCGACCGAGCACCACAACCCGATGGAGCTCTATGCGACCACGGTGGTCCGCGACGGCAGCGGCAGGCTTACCGTCTATGACAAGACGCAAGGTGTCCAGAACGTCCACAAATATCTATGCAGTGTGTTCAACAAGAAGCACGATGACCTCCGCGTGGTCTCGCCCTATGTCGGCGGTGCCTTCGGCTCCGGATTGCGGCCGCAATACCAGGTGGTGCTGGCGACGCTTGCCGCGCTCGAACTCAAGCGATCCGTTCGTGTCGTCCTGACACGGCAGCAGATGTACGGGCTCGGCTATCGGCCGATGACCATCGAGCGCGTCGCGCTCGGCGCAAGGCCCGACGGCACGCTCGATGCCGTCGCGCACGAAGCCACTGCTATGACCTCGCGCTACGAGGATTTTTCGCGCAATGACAGCGGCTGGGCGGAACAGCTGTACAAGAGCCCGAACAGCCTCTTCTCCCACAAGCTCGTCGATCTCGACGTCTCCACACCCTGCGACATGCGCGCGCCCGGCGCCGCCTCCGGCGTCTGCGCGCTCGAATGCGCCATGGACGAGCTGGCCGTCGCGCTCAAGCTCGACCCGATCGAGCTGCGATTGAAGTGCTATTCGGACCGCGACCAGAGTGAAGACCTGCCCTACACCAGCAAGCAGCTGCGCGAATGCTACGCCCGCGGCGCGGAAGCGTTCGGCTGGAGCCGGCGCAATCCTGCTCCGCGCTCCATGCGTGATGGCAAGGACCTGGTCGGTTGGGGCATGGCGACGGGGGTATGGGAGGCGCTTCAGATGCCGGTCGCCGTCCGCATCGTGTTGACGTCGAACGGCCATGCCGAGGTATCCTGCGCCGCGTCCGATATCGGCACCGGCACCTACACCATCGTGGCCCAGGTGGCCGCCGACGCCCTCGGGCTGCCGATCGAGAATATCGACGTGAGGCTTGCCGATTCGACCTTGCCGCAGGCCCCCGTCGAAGGCGGTTCCTGGATGGCGGCGTCGGCCGCGCACGCCGTGCTGGGCGCGGCCGAAGACATTCGCCAGGAGCTCGCACGGCTCGCCAAGGCGATGCCCGCCTCGCCCCTCGGCGGCGTCGATGCGCCCGATGTGATCCTGGTCGACGGCACGATCGCCAAGGCCGGCGACAAGGCCCGTGCCGTCTCGATCGCGGACGCGATGCGTCACGGCAAGCTCGAGCGGATCGAGAAGCAGAAGCTCAATCATTTCGCGGAGGACAAGTCGCACGCGCGCAACACCCATTCGGCGGTCTTCGCCGAGGTCAAGGTCGACGAAGACCTGGGCGTCATCCGCGTCACGCGCGTCGTGAGCGCGGTCGCAGCCGGACGGATCCTCAATACCAAGACCGGCCGCAGCCAGATCATGGGCGGCGTGGTCTGGGGCATCGGAATGGCGCTGCACGAGGAGACGGTGATGGATCACCGCTTCGGCAGGATCATGAACGCGAACATCGCCGAGTACCACATTCCCGTGAATGCCGACGTTCACGACATCGACGTCATCTTCGTCGACGAACCCGACGACCGGATCAACAAGCTGGGCGTCAAGGGCATTGGCGAAATCGGCATCGTCGGCGTACCTGCGGCGATCGCGAACGCAGTCTATCACGCCACCGGCAAGCGCATCCGGCGCTTCCCGATCACGCTGGACAAGTTGCTGGATTGATCGCCCGTCACACGATCCCCGCTGGATCGGGCGATTGTCATAGAACTGTCATCGAAAGTGCAGAGACCTGCCAGTCTCTGTAGATTCGGGACACACCATGGATTATTTCAAGCGCTTCAACTTCCTGTTCGCCGCACCTGTGTTCGACGCCGACGATCTGGAAGGCATCCGCTTCAACCAGATTATCGAGGAGATCCAGCGCTCCGGCTTCGAGGTCGTGAGGGCCCGCAGGTTGGAGGACGCGGAGATCGCGGTGCAGACCGACGCCGCGATCGGCTGCATGGTGGTGGACTGGGGCAAGAAGGGCCTCGAGGGGAAGACCTCGGCGCTGATCAACCTGATGCGGCGCCGCGGCCTCGACTTCCCGATCATCCTCCTGATCCGGCGCAAGCGCTTCGAGGATTTGCCGGTCGAGGTGCTCGACTTCATCGACGGCTATGTCTTCCTGTCCGAGGAGACGCCGACCTTCATCGCCAAGAATTTGATCAGCCGGCTCAAGCAATATGCCGAGACGCTGAAGACGCCGTTCTTCGGCGCACTGGTCGATTATGCCGAGGAAGGCAACCAGCTCTGGACCTGTCCGGGTCACAATGGCGGCGTGTTCTACAACCGCAGCCCGATCGGCCGGGTCTTCGTCGAGCATCTCGGCGAATCCGTGTTCCGCGACGACCTCGACAATTCCGTGCTCGACCTCGGCGACCTCCTCACCCACGAGGGTCCCGCGCTGAGGGCGCAGAAGGAAGCTGCCCAGATTTTCGGCGCGGAGAAGACCTATTTCGTGCTCAACGGCACCTCGACCTCGAACAAGGTCGCGCTCGGCGCCCTCGTCACCGACGGCGACCTCGTGCTGTTCGACCGCAACAACCACAAGGCCGCCCATCACGGCGCGCTGATGATCAATGGCGGCGTCCCGGTCTACGTCCCGACCATCCGCAATGCCTGGGGCCTGATCGGCCCGATGCGCTGGGACATGCTCGACGAAAAGGCCCTGCGCGAGGCGATCCGGAACCATCCGCTGGTGACGGACAAGGACGCCTGGCGCAAGGCGCGGCCGTTCCGCGTCGCCGTCGTCGAGCAGTGCACCTATGACGGCTCGATCCACAGCGCCGAGATGATCCTGAAGCGCATCGGCCATCTCTGCGAATACATCCTGTTCGACGAGGCCTGGGCCGGCTTCATGAAATTCCACCCGCTCTATGCCGGCCGCTTCGCCATGGGGCTGGCGAACCTTCCCCCCGAAGCACCCGGCATCATCGCGACGCAGTCTACCCACAAGCAGCTCGCGAGCTTCTCACAGGCCTCCCAGATCCACATCAAGGACCGCCATATCCGCGGCCAGAAGCGGCGCGTCGAACACCGCCGCTTCAACGAGAGCTTCATGCAGCACGCCTCGACCTCGCCGTTCTACCCGCTGTTCGCCTCCCTCGACGTCGGCGCGCAGATGATGAAGGGCCGCTCGGGCGAGGTGCTGTGGGACGACACGATCCGGCTCGGCATCGAGCTGCGCAAGAAGATCCGCGCCATGCGCCGGGAGTTCGAGGAGAAGGAGCAAAATCCGGATCGCCGCTGGTTCTTCGAGCCCTTCGTGCCCGATCGCGTCGCCATTCCCGACGTCAGCCGCCCCGGCGCCGCGCACAACGTCGCCTGGGAGACCCTCTCCACCGACGAGCTCGCCACCAATCCGGCGCTGTGGCAGCTCTCGCCAGATACCAACTGGCACGGCTTTCCCGATCTCGCGGAGGGCTTTGCCATGACCGACCCGAACAAGCTGACGCTGCTGACGCCCGGCTTCGATCGCACCACCGGCGCCTATGCCGAGCACGGCATTCCCGCGCCCGTGGTCGCGCAGTATCTGCGCGAAAACCGCATCGTCCCTGAGAAGAACGACCYCAACTCCCTGCTCTTCCTGCTCACTCCCGGCGTCGAGGCGAGCAAGGCCGGCACGCTGATCTCCGGGCTTGTCGCATTCAAAAGGCTGCATGACGACAACGCGTTGCTGGCCGACGTCATCCCTGAATTCTACCAGCGGCGGCAGGCGCGCTATGCCGGCGTGCGGCTGCGCGATCTCTGCGGCGACATGCACCGCTTCTTCCGCGCCGCCGATGTCAGCGCCCTCCAGGCCCGGCAGTTCATGCCCGAGCACATGCCCGAGATCGCGATGTCGCCGCGCGATGCCGCGCGCTATCTGTTCAAGAACGACGTCGACTATTTGCCGATCGAGGCGATCGCGGGCCGCATCGCCACCACGCCGTTCGTGGTCTACCCGCCCGGCATCGCCACCATCGTCCCCGGCGAGCGGCTGACGGAGCGGGCCAAGCCCATGGTGGATTATCTCAAAATGTTCGAAACCTGCTTCAACACGTTCCCGGGGTTCGATGTGGAAATCCAGGGCGTCTACAAGGAGATCGATGCACAGGGCCGCATCGGCCTCTATACTTACGTCGTTGCCGAGTAGGTGCCGATGAACGAAACAGCGATTGCGCGTACAGATGACGAACCGGTTCTGGTCCGCCCCTCACGGGAGAGCGATGTCGAGGCGATGCTGGCGATCTACCGCCATCACGTCCGCAATGGCGTGCCGCGCGACGTCGAGGGAACCGGCGCGCCCGAACCGGACGATCTGCGCGACCGCCGCAAGAACCTGAAGCAGACCCGCCTGCCGCATCTGGTCGCGACCTATCGCGGCGAGGTGGTCGGCTATGCCTATGCGGTGCTGTTCCGCAAGCGCCCGGCCTACCGCTACACGGCCAAGCACTCGATCTACGTCCACCACGAGCATCTCGGTCGCGGCGTCGGACGGCTGCTGCTCCAGGGAATGATCGATGCGTGCGCGGCGGCCGGCTTCCGCCAGATGATCGGCTATATCGATGCCGACAACGCGCCCTCGCTGGCGCTGCACGAAAAGTTCGGCTTCGCGCGCGCCGGCGTGCTCTGCGGCGTCGCCTATCGCCACGGCCGCTGGTCGGACACGGTCATGGTGCAGCGATCGCTCGGCGCGGGCATCACCGCGCCGCCGACGCTAACGGCACCGGGCCGTTAAACCTTACGAGGGAAAGTCAGCCGGCTTGACCTGGATCCGGTCGGCATGCAGCGACCAGTGATGCAACGCCTGGTCCTTGCAAAACCTCGCCTTCGCCCGCTCCCTGGCTTCGTCCTCGTCGGTGGCGTCGATTTCGAGCGTGCCCTGGCAAACCTCGATCTGCCGGCCGTACTGGCCGAGCACGTCCTTCATGAACCTGACGACATAAGTTGACATGGGACCTCCTGCCTGCGCCAGCGTGCCCCGGCGGCACTTTAATCCCATTTAGCCTGAACCGGGAAAGGAGATTTTGACGCGGATCAAGATCGGTGACGGTTCCCGCCGCCAACGCAGGCGTCGATACAATCCGTCAGCGATCACGTCTTGATATCGAGGAGGGTCTGTTCTGTCTCGGCGTAGGCTTGAATGACCTTCGCATTGGCAATGAAGCTGTACTTGGCGGCCGCCATTTGAACGAACTCGCTGGCGAGATCGACGTTCGGCGCGGCGACAAGGCCGTCCTCGTTTGCGAAGGCAGCGCCGGGGTCGGATTGTGCGGTATAGCTCGGCGAAACCGTCGACACGGTCGCGACCGTACCGCCTGGCGTCGAGCCGCTCGATTGGGAGACCTGATCGATGCGCAACGGCACATAGGCCGCTGGAAATGTCGGGCCAATGCTCGAGCTGCCCGCACCGGCCGATGTGCTCGATCCGCTTGAGGCGGGTAGCGGGCCGGTCGTGCGGACATTGGCGATGTTGCTCGCGGCCACGTTCACGCGCAAACTCGCCGCGGAAAGTCCGGATGTCGCAATCGAAAATATGCTCATGGACTTCAACTACAGGACAAGTGATACGCGTTCATTCACGCCATCAGTAAAATCCGCCGCTTTCTGTTTTCATCCGCGTAACCAACGATCGGAGCGCGATCAGGCTTCGCACGCCCCTACCCCGGCGTCACGCCGAACGCCTGCTTGAAGCGCTCGGCGTAGCGCGGCCAGACCTCGGGATTGATGATGCGCGGCGGGCGTTTGCCGTCGAGCGTGTCCAGCACCTGCTCGGCGGCGATGCGGCCCATGTTCTGGCGCGCCTCGATCGTCACGCCTGCGGTGTGCGGGCTCGCCAGCACGTTGTCGAACTGGAGCAGCGGATGCTCGGGCGGCGGCGGCTCCTTCGACCAGACGTCGAGGCCGGCACCGGCAATGCGCTTGTCGCGGAGCGCCTGGAGCAGCGCATCCTCGTCGTGGATGAAGCCGCGCGCCGTGGTGATGAAATAGGCGTGCGGCTGCATCAGCGCGAATTCGCGCGTGCTGATCATGTTGCGGCTTTTCTTGTCGAGCGGACAGGAGATCGAGACGAAATCGGCGCGGCGCAGCAGCTCGTCGAGCTCGACCTTCTCCCCGCCCCGCTCGGCCATCACCTCGGCCGACAAATACGGGTCATAGGCCAGCACCGTCATGCCGAGCAGGCCCTTGCACAGCGCGGCAATGCGGCGGCCGACATTGCCGAGGCCGATGATGCCCACGGTCTTGTGCTCGACCTCGTTGCCGACGAGCTCGTTGCGGTTGACGTTGGCCTCCCTGCGGAGCTTGCGGTCGGACTGGATGATGCGCTTGGACAGCGTCAGCATCATCGCCAGCGCATGCTCGGCGACGGAATGCGCGTTGCCACCGGACTGGTTGACGACCAGCACGCCCGCATCGGTGCAGGCCTCGACATCGACGGGATCGAAGCCCGCGCCATTGCTGGAGACCAGCAACAGGTTCGGCGTGCGCTTCAGGAAGGCGGCATCGACATGGAAATGCGGGGCAAGTTCGTCGCGGGCGGCTCCGATCTGGTAAACATGCGCCGCGTTCAGGATCGGGGCATAGAAATCTTCCGGGCTCTCGTTCTCGATGCGATCGAGCCGGACGTCGGACCGCGCCTTCAGGATGTCGATATAGATCGGATTGGCCAGGTATTTGACGTAGAAGACACGCTTGCTGTTGACGGACATCAGGACCCTTCCGGCTCTCTCAAGGAGACCCGCAAGGCCAGCGCACCCCGCGCTCCGTCCATGCGTTCCTCCCGTTTTTGCATTATCGCCGCTTATGACATGGCGGTGCCGGCCACGACAGGCCGTCTGGCGCAGATCACGGTGCTGGCCCGGACATGTTGACAATCCCGCTGCCTGCGTCAAGTTCGGCAGACCGCCGCGACGACCAGAACCAAGAAGCATGCGCGGCTCAAGGGAGAACGCAATGGCGCTTGCGGAACAGCAGACCTCGCCCCAGGCGGCACAAGGCGCCGGCGACAGGAGCTGGCACGGCATCGTCCTGCAGACCCTGAAGCGGAACGAGATCAGCCTGATCCCTTACGTGCCCGACCGCGTGCTGACGCCGCTGATCAAGAACCTGCACGCCGACCCCTTCTTCACCACCTTTGCCACCGCCCGCGAGGAGGAGGCCGTCGGCATCGTCTCCGGCGCCTGGATGGGCGGACGTCGCGGCGCGGTGCTGATGCAGACCTCCGGCTTCGCCACGCTCGCCAACGTGCTGGCCTCGCTCGCGGTGCCCTACCAGATCCCGCTGATCATGTTCGTCTCCGAGCGCGGCACGCTTGGCGAGTTCAATTACGGGCAATCGCTGGTCTGCCGGACCATGCGCCCGGTGCTGGATTCGCTCGCGCTGGAGCACCACACCATCACCCGGCTCGACGAACTCGAATTCATCGCCGACCGCTCGATCAAGCAGGCCGTCACCACGCAAGCGCCGGTGGCGTTAATCCTCAACCCGCTGCTCACCGGCGGCAAGACGTTCGACAAGTGAGGTCGGCGATGAACACGCGCAATACCAAGGTCATGAACCGCTTCGACGTTACCTCGCGCCTGATCGGAAAGCTCAAGCACGAGGAAGCCGTGGTCGGCGGCATCGGCAACACCAATTTCGATCTCTGGGCCGCCGGCCATCGCCCGCAGAACTTCTACATGCTCGGCAGCATGGGGCTGGCTTTCCCGATCGCATTGGGCGTCGCGCTGGCCCAGCCCGATCGCCGCGTCTTCGCGCTCGAAGGCGACGGCTCGCTGCTGATGCAGCTCGGCGCGCTCTCGACGATTGCGGCGTTGAAGCCGAAGAACCTCATCATGATCGTGATGGACAACGGCATCTACCAGATCACCGGTGCGCAGCCGACGCCGGCCGCTGGCGTCGCCGACATCGTCGCCATAGCCACAGGCTCGGGACTTGCCAACAGCGCCTGGGCCGCGGACGAGGAGGATTTCGAGCGGCTGGTCGACGAGGCCATGTCCGCCTCCGAGCCGAGCCTGATCGCGGTCCGCATCGACGACAAGCCGGGCGTGGGTACCACCCGCAGGGATCCCGTCCAGATCCGGGAACGCTTCATGCACGGCCTCGGCGTACGCGAGCCACTTTAACGTTTCGTCATTAACTACACGGCGATCTGATCCCTGCCCCGCAACAGGCCGTTGCAAATCCGTGCTATCGGCACCGGATGCCCATTTTTATTCGCTTTTTTGCCTGGCTGCTCGCGGCCGCCGTCACTTTCGCAACCCTCGGCCCGCCCGGCCTGCGGCCCCATTCCGACCTCGGCCAGGACGGTGAGCACGCCCTCGCCTTCATCCTGGTGGGACTGGCCTTCGGCCTCGCCTACCGGAATCGCCGCTGGGCCATCGCCGCCATCGCGGTGGTCCTGATCGGCGTGCTCGAGCTGATGCAGTTCTGGGCACCGGGACGGCATGCACGGCTGGACGATTTTCTGGTCGATGCCGGCACCGCCTGTATCGGCTTTGCGCTCGCCGCCGTCGCCGATTGGATCATGGCACGCCTCCGCGCCAATTCGGCCCTGACGAACTAGGGCCCCGCGGAGTGACGCTCCGCGGGGCCCGGCTCTTCAAAGCCTTCACGCTCTGACCGATCAGTCGATGATCTTGACGACGCGGCGCGTGCGCGGTTCGACGATGACGCGGCGATCGTTCACGACCGCGTAGCGATACTCGGTATAGTTCGGCACGGGGCGCAGCACCACGGTCGGGGGCAGCGGCTCGCCGACGACGACGCGCTCGTGGATCACGACGGAATCGTCGCGCGGGATTCCGCCGAGCACGGCATTCGGAATTTCGAGGCCCGCGCCGACGGCCGCACCGACGGTGCCGCCGACCATCGCGCCGATCGGTCCGCCGATGTCGCCACCCGCACGTGCGCCGTCCCTGGCGCCCTGTTCGGTCGTCGACTGGGCAAAGGCTGCACTCGACGCCAGCAGCGACACGGCAGCCAGCGAAATCGCAAGACGGGTCTTCATGTCCACACTCTCCAGTGATTGTTCTGCGCCTTCAACCGCGGGGGCGAACCATTGTTCCGGTTCCCGCACGACGAAAGACAGACCAGATCTGGAGAGTGTTACCGCGTAACACTTACGCTGCGGCGATCTCGTGTCCCGCCATCAGTTCCAGTGCCCGCACCATCGCGGAATGATCCCAGGCCTTGCCGCCATGCGCGGCGCAGGACGAGAACAATTGCTGCGCCAATGCCGTGCTCGGCAACGACAGGCCGAGCGCGCGCGCACCTTCGAGCGCGAGGTTGAGGTCCTTCTGGTGCAGCTCGATGCGGAAGCCCGGCTCGAAATTGCGCTTCACCATGCGCTCGCCATGCACTTCGAGAATCCGCGACGATGCAAAACCGCCCATCAGCGCCTTGCGCACGAGAGCGGGATTGGCCCCCGCCTTGGATGCGAACAGCAGCGCTTCGCTCACCGCCTCGATCGTCAGTGCGACGATGATCTGGTTGGCCACCTTCGTCGTCTGACCATCGCCATTGGCGCCGACATGCGTGACGTTCTTGCCCATCTTGTCGAAGATCGGCTTCATGGTGCCAAAGGCCCGCTCCGGCCCGCCGACCATGATGGTGAGGGTCGCGGCCTTGGCCCCGACCTCGCCGCCCGACACCGGCGCGTCGAGATAGTCCGCGCCTAGCGCCTCGATCTTCTTCGCGAATTCTTTGGTCGCCAGCGGCGAGATCGAGCTCATGTCGACGACGATCTTGCCCTTGGAGATCCCGTTAGCAACGCCGTCCTTACCGAACAGCACCGCCTCCACATGCGGGGTATCAGGCACCATGATGATGACGGCATCCGCCTCCTCCGCGACCTCCTTGGCTGACTTGCAGGCGATGCCACCCGCGGAAATCAGCTCAGGCGCGACCGGCGCGACGTCATGTAGGAGCACGCGATGGCCTGCGGCCAGAAGGTGGCCGGCCATCGGCCGTCCCATGGTGCCAAGTCCGATGAAGCCGATATCGATCATGTCTACGTTTCCTCAGGTCTCAAATGTCTGCGCGGCGTGCCAGGACAGGCCTTCCAGCGTCGTGGTGCGCGGCTTGTATTCGCAGCCGATCCAGCCGCGATAGCCGATCGCGTCGAGGTGGCGGAACAGGAAGGGGTAGTTGATCTCACCGGTGCCGGGCTCATGGCGACCGGGATTGTCGGCGAGCTGGATATGGGCGATCTGCGGGAGATATTCCTGCATGGTCCGGGCGAGATCGCCCTCCATGATCTGCATGTGGTAGATGTCGTACTGGATGAACAGATTGTTCGACCGCACCTCGGAGATCAGCTGAACCGCCTGCTCGGTGCCGTTGAGGTAGAAGCCGGGAATGTCGAGCGTGTTGATCGGCTCGACCAGGAGCTTGATGTTCTCGCGCGCCAGCGTCGAGGCGGCAAAGCGAAGATTGCCGACCAGCGTTTCGTTGAGCTCGCGCGGGTCGGCATCGGCAGGCGCGATGCCGACGAGGCAATTGAGCTGCTCGCAATCGAGCGCCTTGGCATAGTCGATGGCACGGAACACGCCGTCGCGAAATTCACTGACGCGATCGGGCAGGATCGCGATGCCGCGCTCGCCCGCCGCCCAGTTGCCCGCTGGAAGATTGTGCAGCACCTGCGTCAGCCCGTGAGCTTCGAGCTGCTCGCGCAGCAACGCCTTGTCGAAATCATACGGGAAGAGATACTCGACCCCGGAGAAGCCCGCCGCTTTCGCCGCGGCGAAACGGTCGATGAACGGCATCTCGTTGAAGAGCATGGTGAGGTTGGCGGCAAATTTCGGCATGATGCTGTTCCCCCTATTCCGCCGGCTGAAGCACGCCGGGCCGCGCGGTCGAGACCTCGTCGAGCGGCAGATCCAGCACCTCCTCGAACTCGACGATGTTGTCGATCTCCGTGCCCATCGCGATGTTGGTGACGCGTTCGAGAATGAACTCGACCACGACGGGCACGCGGTGCTTCGCCATCAATTCACGCGCGGTCGCAAACGCCGCCTGCGTATCCTTGGGATCGGTGACGCGGATCGCCTTGCAGCCCAGGCCTTCGGCGACCGCGACATGGTCGACGCCGTAGCCACCGAGCTCCGGTGCGTTGACGTTCTCGAAGGAGAGCTGGACGTGGTAATCCATGTCGAAGCCGCGCTGGGCCTGGCGGATCAGGCCGAGATAGGAATTGTTCACGACGACGTGGATGTAGGGCAGATTGAACTGCGCGCCGACCGCGAGCTCCTCGATCAGGAACTGGAAGTCGTAATCGCCGGACAGCGCGACGATCTCGCGATCCGGGCATGCCGCACGCACTCCGAGCGCGGCAGGCAGCGTCCAGCCGAGCGGGCCGGCTTGCCCGGCATTGATCCAGTTGCGCGGCTTGTAGACGCCCAGGAACTGCGCGCCGGCGATCTGCGACAAGCCGATCACGGTGACATAGGTGGTGTCGCGGCCGAAGGCCTTGTTCATCTCCTCATAGACGCGCTGCGGCTTGATCGGGACGTTGTCGAAATGGCTCTTGCGCAGCATCGTCTTCTTGCGATCGCGGCAGGCCGCGGCCCACGCCTGGCGCTCGCGGAGCCTGCCTGACCGGCGCCACTCCCTGGCGACGGTGACGAAGAGCTCGAGCGCGGCCTTGGCGTCCGAGACGATGCCGAGATCCGGATTGAACACGCGCCCGATCTGGGTCGGCTCGATGTCGACATGCACGAAGGTGCGACCCTTGGTGTAGGTCTCGACCGAGCCGGTGTGACGGTTGGCCCAGCGGTTGCCGATGCCGAGCACGAAGTCGGATTCCAGCATGGTC
This sequence comes from Bradyrhizobium sp. 2TAF36, assembly GCF_052114925.1. NCBI lineage: Bacteria > Pseudomonadati > Pseudomonadota > Alphaproteobacteria > Hyphomicrobiales > Nitrobacteraceae > Bradyrhizobium > Bradyrhizobium sp. 2TAF36. The sequence goes on from NZ_JBFRFR010000032.1 coordinate 79,154, forward strand.
ACATTGCCATAGCGGTGGCTGGTCTGCAGGCCGACCATGCCGGCCATCAGCACGTGGTCGTCGGGGATCGCACCCCACGCCATCAGCGTCGGCACGACCGGCACGTTGGCGATCTCGGCGAATTCCACCAGCAGGTCCGAGGCGTCGGCGTTGATGATACCGCCACCGGCGACGATCAGCGGCCGCTCGGCGGCGTTGAGCATCTCCAGCGCCTTCTCGACCTGCTTGCGCGTCGCGGTGGGCTTGTAGACTGACAGCGGCTCATAGGTCTCGTCGTCGAACTCGATCTCGGCGAGCTGCACGTCGAGCGGCATGTCGATCAGCACCGGACCCGGCCGGCCCGAGCGCATGATGTGAAAGGCCTGGCTGAACACACGCGGCACCAGCGCCGGCTCGCGCACGGTCACAGCCCATTTGGTGACGGGCTTTGCGATCGACTCGATGTCGACGGCCTGAAAATCTTCCTTGTAGAGCCGTGCGCGCGGCGCCTGCCCGGTGATGCAGAGGATCGGAATGGAATCGGCGATCGCCGAATAGAGCCCGGTGATCATGTCGGTGCCGGCCGGCCCCGACGTGCCGATGCAGACGCCGATATTGCCGGCCTTCGCCCGCGTATAGCCCTCGGCCATATGCGAGGCGCCCTCGACATGGCGCGCGAGAATGTGGCGGATCGACCCGCGCTTCTTCAGCGCCGAGTACAGCGGATTGATCGCGGCCCCGGGAACGCCGAAGGCAGTCGAGATGCCTTCCTTCTCCAGAATTCGCACGGCAGCATCGACGGCTCGCATCTTCGCCATATCGGACCTCGCTTGAGTTGCGTCAGCGAGCGCGATCATCGGGCGTGCAAGATGCGATCTCAACGAGATCGATTTTATTTTCCACGATGCGGCAGCCGTGGAAAAACCGCGGCGGTCTCAAGCGGTTAGATCGACATCGGCGTGAAAGCCGCTCACTCGAACAGTGGCGCGAGCTCCATCTGCGGCACCAGCACGAGGCCCTTGTCGGTGATACGAATTTCCGGAATGACCGACAGCGGAATCAAATTGAAGCCCATGTAGGGGATGGTGCAGCCGGCTTCGGCCCATTCCTTCTTCAGTACCTTGACCGCTTCGGCGACCTCGGTGACCCGTTTGTCGGAGAGCAGGCCTGCGATCGGCAGCGGAACCAGCGCCCTCACCTTGCCGTCGGCGACGACGCAAACGCCGCCCTGCTCCGCCTTGATGGCCGATATCGCCGCCTGCATGTCGCCCTCGTTGGTGCCGGCGACGATGATGTTGTGGCTGTCGTGCCCGACGCTGGAGGCGACCGCCCCGCGCTTCAGGCCGAAATCCTTCAGCAGGCCGTAAGCCACATTGCCGGCCGACTTGCCGTGGCGCTCGACCACCGTGACGAAGCACAGGCCGTAGCGCTCAAACAGCGACGGCCAATCCTTGGCCGGCTCGATCGCGACCTTCTCATGAATCAGCGTAATGCCCGGCAACGCGGTCTTGATAGCGTTGACGGTACACGCCTTCGCCGGCAATTCCGGCGTCAGCTTGACCTTCTCCGGCAGCTTCACCGTCGCATAGGCCGCCTTCGGATATTGATAGCGCTGCGACAGCGCCTGATCGAGCCGCGGCGTAATCTTGCCATGCTCGACCACCAGCTCGCCGCCATACCAGGTGCATTGCGGCTTGAGCTGATCGTCCATCAGCACGAGATCGGCGCGGCGGCCGCCGCCGAGCCCGCCGATATCGCCCTCCATGCCGAAGCGTATGGCGCCATGCAGCGAGCCCATCGACCAGGCCTGTTCGGGCGACATGCCGGCCTTTACGGCCTCGCGCACCACCCAGTCGAGACCGAACAGCAGAAGATCGTCGGCATCACGGTCGTCGGTGCACACGGCCGTACGTTTGTGCGACGCCCCGAGTTCGGTGATGGTGCGGATCGCCTGCGGCAGCGAATGCCAGGGCGTGGTCGGCGGACCGCCGCGCAGGAACACCCAGACGCCGGCGTCGAGCAGATCGTCGGCGATATCGCGATCGATCGCCTCATGGGTGTCGGTGACACCGGACGCCGCATAGGCCGCGACGAATTCACGGCCGTAAACGTGTCCGGACACCGGCCGCCCCCGCTTCAAGGCAGCGGCAAGAATGGCATGGCTGCGCTCGTCGCCCGTCGTGACAGGCACGAAATCCATCTTCTCGCCGAGCGCGACCGCTTCGGGCCAGCGGTCGAACAGGCCGGCGATCTTGTCTGGCGTGAGGTCGCCGCCCGCGGTCTCCAGTTCCGCCGACGTGGCCGGCACCGTGCTCGGCACCGTCAAAAAGATCGAGAGCGGCGCCTCGCGCGCGTCCTCCAGCATCGCCTCGACACCGGCGACATCCATGACGTTGCCGATCTCGTGGCTGTCGCAGAAGATCGTGGTGGTGCCGTTGAGGAGCGCAGCCTCGGCATAGGCGCAGGCCGTCACCATGGAGGATTCGATGTGGATGTGCGGATCGACCAGCCCCGGCGCGATGATGCCGCCGGCGGCGTCGTAAAGCGGCACCCCGCCCCAGACCTTCTTCGCCGCCCCGGCCGGTTTCACCGCTGCGACGCGGCCACCGGTGATCCAGACCTCCCGACCGGGATGGATACGTTCCGAATAGGTCGAAAGCACCCGGGCACCCGTGACCACGAGATCCGGTGCGACGCGCGCGGAGGCGACATCGGCCAGACGCCGGGTCATCGAATGCAGCGGTGCGACGGCGAAGCGGCTAAGTCTGGTCATCGGGACCCTCGCGTGGCGTTACGGCCCGGCGATGGTTACGCCCTGCGCTATAGCGGGCAAGCGCAAATATAACGGCAGGCCCTGCTTACGCCTTAGGCGCCGAACTGCCCGTCGCCCCCGCCCTTGCGGGCCTGCGCGGGTTCCGCCTTCTCGGCGGTGCTGCAGCAGCGGGCTTGACCCGAATTCGCATCGACCGGCCCTTTGGCTCATCGATCTCGAACGAATTCGTCTTGCGTACGAGGTCACTCAGCTTGCGGAACCCGAACGTTCTCGGATCGAAATCGGAGGCCAGATTGGCGAGCTGCCGGCCGACTTCGCCGAGCGCGACCCAGCCGTCCTCGCTCTCCATCTGGGTGATGACCTTCTTGATGATGGGCGTGGCGGCATCGGGCGGCTGAAGCGACGTCGATCTTGAGGCGGCATCCTGGGTGGTCGCCGGGACGGAGACCAGGTTCTCGGTGTAGACGAACCTTCGGCAGGCCTGCCTGAAGCTCTCCGGCGTCTTCTGCTCGCCGAACCCGAACACGTCGACGCCCTGCTCGCGGATGCGGGCGGCCAGACGGGTAAAGTCGCTGTCGGAGGAGACCAGGCAGAAGCCGTCGAACCGGCCGCTGTGAAGCAGGTCCATGGCGTCGATCACCAGGGTTATGTCGGAGGCATTCTTTCCCGTCGTATAGGCGAATTGCTGCTGCGGGATGATGGCGTGCTTCGACAGAATGTCGGCCCAGCCCCTGGACCGTGCATTGGAGAAGTCGCCATAGATGCGGCGGACGCTGGCCTCGCCGATCTTGGCAATCTCCTCGAACAGCCCATCCGCGATCTTCGCAGAGGCGTTGTCGGCATCGATCAGGACGGCGAGACGGGGCGAGCGAAGTTCCGACGGCATGGCGTTTCCTCAACGAGCTGGACGCAGCATTAGAGGACGCGCGCGCCGGGACGGCTAGTCCTCGTTCGCCTTGAAGCGCCCCATCCCCTTCAGCACGAACGGGGCCAGCAGCGCAACCAGCGCAATGCCGAGCAGCGTCGCCGAGATCGGGCTCTGGAGCAGCGTCATGGGATCGCCGAGGCTGATCGCGAGCGCGCGGCGCAGCTGGCTCTCGGCGATCGGACCGAGGATCAGGCCGACGACGACCGGCGCGATCGGAAAGTCGAACCGGCGCATCAGGAAACCGAGCACGCCGAAGCCGGCGAGCATCGACAATTCGACCACCGACGGCTTTGCGGCGATGGTGCCCATGGTCGCGAACACGAGAATGCCGGCATAGAGCCAGGGCTGCGGGATCGCGAGCAGCCGCACCCACAGGCCGACCAGCGGCAGATTGAGCACCAGCAACATGCAATTGGCGATGAAGAGACTGGCGATCAGGCCCCAGACAAGGTCAGGCCGCTCGGCAAACAGCAGCGGCCCCGGGTTGAGGCCGTACTGCTGGAACCCCGCCAGCATCATCGCGGCCGTCGCCGAGGTCGGCAATCCCAGCGTCAGCAGCGGCACCAGCGTGCCGGCGGCGGAGGCGTTGTTGGCGGCCTCCGGTCCCGCGACGCCTTCGATCGCGCCCTTGCCGAATTCTTCCGGATGTTTTGTCAGCCGCTTCTCAGTGGAATAGGACAGGAAGGTCGGGATCTCCGCGCCGCCAGCGGGCAGCGCACCGATCGGGAAGCCGAACATGGTGCCGCGCAGCCACGGCTTCCACGAACGCTTCCAGTCTTCTTTCGTCATCCACAGCGAGCCCCGCACCGGCTCGAGCTTTTCCTCAGTGTGGTGGCGGCGCGATGCGACGTAGAGCGCCTCGCCCACCGCAAACAGGCCGACAGCAAGTGTGGTCACCTCGACGCCGTCGAGCAGCTCGGGGACGCCGAACGCAAGCCGCGCCTGACCCGTCAGCTTGTCGATGCCGACGAGGCCCAGCGTCAGGCCGATGAAGAGGCTGGTCAGGCCGCGGACCGGGGAATCGCCGAAGGTTGCCGACACCGTGACGAAGGCGACGCACATCAGCGCGAAGTAATCCTCGGGGCCAAAGCGCACGGCGAAATCGACCAGCCACGGCGCGAGAAACGCAAGGCCGATGGTGGCGATGGTGCCGGCGACGAAGGAGCCGATCGCGGAGGTCGCAAGCGCCGGCCCGCCGCGGCCGGCCTTGGCCATCTTGTTGCCTTCGAGCGCAGTCGCCATCGAGGCACTCTCGCCGGGCGTGTTGATCAGGATCGCCGTGGTCGATCCGCCATACATGCCGCCGTAATAGATGCCCGCGAACATGATCAGCGAGCCGCCGGGGTCGAGCTTGTAGGTCACCGGCAGCAGCAGCGCGACCGTCAGCGCCGGGCCGATGCCCGGCAGCACGCCCACTGCCGTGCCAAGAAACACGCCGATCAGCGCGTAAAGCAGGTTCATCGGCTGGACGGCGACCGCCATGCCGTGGGCCAGCGCCGCAAAAGTGTCCATCACAGCAGTCGCTCCAGCGGGCCGGTCGGAAGGCTCAGCGTCAGCAGCCGGTCGAACGCGAGATAGATGAGAGTCGACATCACGAGGGCGATGATGCTGTCGACGAGGATGGCACGGCGCCCGAAAGCTGCCGACGTCGTCACGAACAGCGCCGACGTCGCCAGGATGAAGCCGCCGCCGAAGCCGATGATGGCAATGAGGAGCGCAAGGCCAACGAGGATCAGAACCACAGGCACGGGATCGGCGCTCTCGCGCGCCGGCAGATTGCCGCGCAGCGCGTCGATGAAATTGCCGATCGCGAGCAGCGCAAGGCCGGTGGCGACCACGACCGGCATTGCCTCCGGTCCCATCCCGTACATCGAAGTGGATTGTAGCCCGCGCGCGTCCCAGACCAGCACCGCGGCGAGACCTGCGAGCAATACAGCGATGACGATGCCGGCGCGATCGACGCGCCGCGGCTGGGCGGGATCGCCTGAGGTCATGACTTGACCAGGCCGACCGATTTCAGCACGTCGGTGACGCGCACGGTTTCCTTCTTCAGGAAGTCGACGAAGGCGTCGCCGCCGAGATAGGCATCCTCCCAGCCCTTCTGCTTGAGGATCTCCTTCCAGGCGTCCGACTTCACCATCTTCTCGACCGCATTGCTCAGCGTCTTGCGCTGCTCCGGCGTGATGCCGGGAGGCGCGACCACCGAACGCCAGTTGGCGATCACGAGGTCGATGCCTTGCTCCCTAAAGGTCGGGATGTCGCTGCCGGCGATGCGCTTCTCCGAGGTCACGCCGATCGCGCGCAGTTTGCCGGATTTGATCTGCCCTTCATATTCGCTCAGCCCCGAAATGCCCGCGGTGACCTTGCCGCCGAGGATTGCCGCCAGCGATTCGCCGCCGCCGGAGAACGGGATGTAGTTGATCTTCTTCGCGTCGGCGCCGACGGCGCCCGCGAACAACGCGGCCATGACGTGGTCGACGCCGCCGGCCGAGCCGCCGGCGAAGGTCACCTTGGCGATGTCGGCTTTCACCGCGGCGGCGAGATCCTGCGCGGTCTTGATCGGCGAATTCGCCGGCACCACGATCACCTGGATTTCCTCGGTGAGGCGCGCGATCGGCGTCACCTGCTCGAGCGTGACAGGCGATTTGTTCATGGCGAGCGCACCCACCATGACGAAGCCGTTGACCATCAACTGGTTGCCGTCGCCCTTGGCGCCGTTGACGAACTGCGCGATGCCGACGCTGCCGCCGGCGCCGGGAACGTTGACGACCTGCACGCTGCGCGCGACGCCCGAAGCGACCAGCGCCTGCTGCATCGAGCGCGCGGTCTGGTCCCAGCCACCGCCCGGGGCCGCCGGCGCCATCAGCTTGAGCTCGAGCTGCTGGGCGAAAGCGGGCGCAGCTGCCGCAAGGGTCAGCGCGACGGCTGCGCCGACAAGGCGCGCGGGAAATTTGAACATGGGGGGCATTCTCCAGGGCTCGTGCGGACGTCGTTGATCGGTTGCCGCATTGTGTCGTTTGGTCGCATATCAGCCAAAACGGCCGATGCTGTCCAGCGACAGGCCCGGTTCCTTGTTAGCCAGATTTCGGCATCACCCCGCCGAGCGCGACGGTCAACTCGCCGGCGACTTCGCGCACGATTTGGCCGATTTCCGGCAATCTGTCGTCGGTCAGGCGGCTGGTCATGCCCGAGACGGAAATCGCCGCGAGCGGCTCGGCGCAGTCGTTATAGACCACTGCGGCAATACAGCGCAGGCCCATACAGGCTTCTTCATCGTCGAGCGCAAAACCCTGCTTGCGTATCTTCTCGAGCTCCTTGAACAGGTCGCCCGGCCGCACGATCGACTTCTCGGTCAGGCGGGGCATGCCGTGATGGCGGATGACCGCGCCGACGTCCTCGTCCGAATAAGTCGCGAGCACTGCCTTGCCGACGCCTGACGTCACCATAGCGACGCGGCCGCCGACCTGGGTCAGCGAGCGCATGATCTCGCGGCTCTCCATGCGGGTCAGCACGATGATGAACTCGTCGTCGACGACAGCGAGATTGGCGGTCTCGCGAGTGAGATCGCGCAGCTTGCGCAAGTAAGGAATCGCCTGCGTGGAGAAATTACGCCGCCGGGCAAAGCTCGCGCCGACCGTGAAGCTGCGCACGCCGACATGCCATTTGGACTGGGCACGGTCGAACTGCACGAAGCGGCGGCTCTCCAGCGTCGCCAGCAGGCGGTGCACGGTCGAGGCCGACAGGCCGGTGCGCACGGCGAGGTCGCTGAGGCGATGGCCTTCGTCGTCTTCGGCCAGCGTTTCGAGGATCGATAGCGCGCGGTCGACGGACTGCACGCCGCCATCGCGCGCGTCGTGGTCGGCCTCCGATGGCGATCGAGGCTCGAGCGATTTGCGCCGGATCACGTTCTTGCTCATCGCGACCTGACCGTTCTCCCTCGCCCTATTCTTATTTCCCTCTCCCCGCTTGCGGGGAGAGGGTCAGGGCCCGCTCCGGATCATACCGAAGCGTCTTCGTCGTCTCAGAGCAGCCCCGCGCCGCGCGCCCACTTGTACTTGGCGCCGAGCACCTCGACCGGCAGCTCGGTGGAGTACGCGTAGGCCGGGATGCCGTTCTGGTAGAGATATTCGGCGGCTTCCTCGACCTCGACGTCGCCGGCGAGCGAGGCGACGATCGGCTTCACGAAGCCCTTGGCCTCCATCTCCTTCTTCACCTCGACCATGTTGCGGGCGAACACCATCGGGGGCGTGACGATGGTGTGCCAGTAGCCGAGGATCAGCGAATGGATCCGCTCGTCCGACAGGCCGAGCTTCACCGTGTTGACGTAGGTGATCGGCGGCTCGCCGCCGGTGATATCCACAGGATTTCCGGCCGCACCGAACGGAGGGATGAACTTGCGGAAGGCCGCATCCAGATCCGGCGGCATCGACATCAGCGACAGGCCGTTGTCGACGCAGGAGTCCGACAGCAGCACGCCCGAGCCGCCCGCACCGGTGATGATCAGCACGTTCTCGCCCTTCGGCGTCGGCAGCACCGGCACGCCACGGGCGAATTCGAGCAGCTGCCGCAGCGAGCGGGCCCGGATCACGCCGGACTGCGCCAGGACGTCCTCGTAGATCTTGTCGTTACCGGCGAGCGCGCCGGTATGCGACGAGGCCGCCTTTGCGCCGGCCGAGGTGCGGCCGGCCTTGAGCACGATGACCGGCTTCTTCTTGGAGACGCGCTTGGCGGCTTCCGCGAAGGCGCGGCCGTCCTTGAGGTCTTCGCAGTGCTGCGCGATCAGGTTCGTGTTCGGATCCTGCTCGAAAAAGGCGAGCAGATCGTCCTCGTCGATATCGGACTTGTTGCCGAGGCCGACGATCGCCGAGACGCCCATCTTGGCCGAGCGCGAGAAGCCGATGATGGCCATGCCGATGCCGCCCGACTGCGACGACAGCGCGGCGTGGCCCTTGACGTCATAGGCCGTACAGAAGGTCGCGCAGAGATTGGCCGGCGTATAATAGAAGCCGTAGATATTCGGCCCCATCAGGCGGATGTCGTACTTCTTGCCGACCTCGACGATCTCGGCCTGAAGCTCCGGCGCGCCGGCTTCGGCGAAGCCCGACGGAATCAGAACCGCACCCGGGATTTTCTTCTCGCCGCATTCGGTGAGCGCCGCCGCGACGAACTTCGCGGGGATCGCGAACACGGCCGTGTCGATCACGCCCGGCACGTCCTTCACGCTCTTGTAGGCCTTGTAGCCGAGGATCTCGGCGGCCTTGGGGTGGATCGGATAGATGTCGCCCTTGTAGCCGCCGTTGATGAGGTTCTTCATCACGGAGTTGCCGATCTTGCCGTCCTCGGCGGAGGCGCCGACCACGGCGACCGCCTTCGGCTGCATGATGCGGCTCATGGCCGCGACGATCTCTTCGGTCGGGCGCGGCTTCGGCTTGGGCACATAGGCGAAGTCGACGACGATGCGCACGTCGGCGGCGATCGCGTCCTTGGCCGTCGCGAACACCGGGTTGAGATCGAGCTCGACGATCTCGGGGAAATCGGTGACGAGCTGCGAGACCTTGACGATGACGTCGGCGAGCGCCGTACGATTCACCGCCTCGCCGCCGCGAACGCCCTTCAAAATCTCATGCGCCTGGATGCCGTCGAGCATCGACAGCGCGTCTTCCTTGGTCGCGGGCGCGAGGCGGAAGGTAATGTCCTTCAAGACTTCGACCAGCACGCCGCCGAGGCCGAAAGCGACCAGCTTGCCGAACGAGCCGTCGGTGATCGAGCCGACGATGACCTCGGTGCCGCCGGCCAGCATCTGCTGCACCTGGACGCCCTCGATCTTGGCATCGGACTTGTACTTCTTGGCGTTGGAGAGAATGGTCTCGTAGGCCTTCTCGGCATCCTCGGCCGTCTTGAGGCCGACGATGACGCCGCCAGCTTCGGTCTTGTGGAGAATGTCCGGCGAGACGATCTTCATCACCACTGGGAAGCCCATCGAGGAGGCCATTTTGCCGGCCTCACCCGCCGACCTGGCCACGCCCTCCTTCGGCACCGGAATGCCGTAGGCGTCGCAGACCAGCTTGCCTTCCGGCGCGGTCAGGCTGGTGCGGTTGTCCGCCTTGACCTGGTCGAGCACTTTGCGGACGGCATCTTTGGAATTGGACATATGGCTTCTCCCTTGACCTCAGTTCGTTCTTTCAAAGCGCGCGCGTGTAGCGGCTGCCCGTGATGCTTGCCATTCGCCGCGCTCTGTTCCATGTCGCGGAACGGAGTGGCATAAAGCCCACATTACTCCGCCGCTTTGGATCAAAAATGGCTGGCGATGGCATTTGGTATGCCAGAAGCCAACTTGTCAAGCTGCTGCATGACTTAGAACGCCGCAAAAAATAGCCAGCTTGACATTCTGGCATGTGGTATGCCAAAAACTTTCCAGTTAATAATCCTGTAAAAGACGACTCCCACTGGAGGAGATTCGTCGTGTCACTGCGGAAACCAACCAAGGCGTTGCCGAACATGACCGAGGCAGATATCGCAATCGTTCGTATTGCCCCGGAGAGCAGCTTCAAGAACAAGGCGTATGACGCCTTGAAGGAAGCCATCCTCAAGATGGACATCTACTCGACGCCCGAGCCGGTGATGCTCGACGAGCGCGCGCTGTCCGAACGCCTGGGTGTCAGCCGCACCCCGATCCGCGAAGCCATCGCGATGCTCGAGCAGGACGGCTTCGTGAAGACGGTTCCGCGCCGCGGCATCATGGTGGTGCGCAGAACCAAGAGCGAGATCGTCGACATGATCCGCGCCTGGGCGGYGCTGGAGAGCATGGCGGCCCGCCTGATCACCACCACCGCACGCAAGAAAGACATCACGGCGCTGCGCGACTACTTCAAGGATTTCGGCAAGGACCGCCTGCCCGAGGATCACGTCGAGGAATATTCGCGCGCCAACATCGCCTTTCATCAGGCGCTGATCTCGCTGTCGGAATCGCCGGTGCTGGTCGATCTCACCAACGACCTGCTGCTGCACGTGCGCGGCTACCGCCAGCTCACCATCGGACGCAAGGATCGCACCGCCACTTCGCTGCCCGAGCATCTCAGCATGATCGAAGCACTGGAAGTGCGCGACACCGAGCTCGCCGAGAAGCGCGCCCGCGACCACACCCTTGGCCTTGCCGCTTACGTCGAAGCGCACGGTCAAGAACTGTTCACCTAGCAACGTTCACCAGAAGGGCGAGCCATTCGCCCACAAAGCCTAAAACGGCATATGAGACCAGGGAGACAAGGCCCATGCTGAATACCGCGACCAAGTCCGAAGCACCGGGCACCGAGCAGGAATTGACGGATGGCTTTCATCTCGTCATCGACGCGCTCAAGCTGAACGGCATCAACACCATCTATAATGTGCCGGGCATCCCGATCACGGATTTGGGCCGCATGGCGCAGGCCGAAGGCATTCGTATGATCTCCTTCCGCCACGAGCAGAACGCCGGTTACGCCGCAGGCATCGCCGGTTACCTCACCAAGAAGCCGGGCATCTGCCTCACGGTGTCGGCGCCCGGCTTCCTCAACGGTCTCACCGCGCTCGCGCACGCCACCACCAACTGCTACCCGATGATCCTGATCTCGGGCTCCTCCGAGCGCGAGATCGTCGACCTCCAGCAGGGCGACTACGAAGAGATGGACCAGCTCGCGATCGCCAAGCCGCTGTGCAAGGCGGCCTATCGCGTGCTGCACGCCCAGGACATCGGCATCGGTCTCGCCCGCGCCATCCGCGCCGCGGTCTCGGGCCGTCCGGGCGGCGTCTATCTCGACCTGCCGGCAAAACTGTTCGGCCAGGTGATGAACGCCGATGCCGGCCAGAAGTCGCTGGTCAAGGTGATCGACGCCGCGCCCGCACAGATCCCCTCGCCCGCTTCGATCAAGCGCGCGCTCGACGTGCTCAAGGCGGCGAAGCGTCCGCTCATCATCCTCGGCAAGGGCGCGGCCTACGCGCAGGCCGATGAAGAGATCAAGTCGTTCGTCGAGAAGAGCGGCGTGCCGTTCCTGCCGATGAGCATGGCCAAGGGCCTCCTCCCCGACACGCATCCGCAATGCGCTGGCGCCGCGCGCTCCACGGTGCTGAAAGAATCCGACGTCGTGCTGCTGATCGGCGCCCGGCTGAACTGGCTGCTCTCGCACGGCAAGGGCAAGAGCTGGGGCGAGACCCCGAAGAAGTTCATCCAGGTCGACATCGAGCCGCGCGAGATGGACTCCAACGTCGAGATCGTCGCGCCCGTGGTCGGCGACATCGGCTCGGTCGTCTCCGCCTTCAATCAGGCGATCAGCACGGGTTGGACCGCGCCGCCGGCCGAATGGACCAAGGCCATCGTGTCCAAGCGTGACGAGAACGTCGCCAAGATGGCGCCGAAGCTCATGAACAACAAGTCGCCGATGGACTATCACGGTGCGCTCGGCGTGCTGAAGAACGTGATCAAGGACCATCCCGAGGCGATCCTCGTCAACGAGGGTGCCAACACGCTCGACCTCGCCCGCGGCGTCATCGACATGTACAGGCCGCGCAAGCGCCTCGACGTCGGCACCTGGGGCGTGATGGGCATCGGCATGGGCCAGGCGATCGCGGCTGCGCTCGAGACCGGCCATCCCGTGCTCGCGGTGGAAGGCGACTCGGCCTTCGGCTTCTCCGGCATGGAGGTCGAGACCATCTGCCGCTACAACCTGCCGATCTGCGTCGTCATCTTCAACAATGACGGCATCTATCGCGGCACCGACATCAACAGCGTCAATGCCGATCCGGCGACGACCGTGTTCGTCAAGGGCGCGCGCTACGACAAGATGATGGAAGCCTTCGGCGGCGTCGGCGTGAATGCCACCTCGCCCGACGAGCTCAAGCGCRCCGTCAACGAGGCGATGGCCTCGGGCAAGCCGACGCTCATCAACGCGGTGATCGATCCGGCCGCGGGCTCGGAGAGCGGCCGCATCGGCAACCTCAATCCGCAGAGCGTTCTGCAGAAGAAAAAGTAAGTCCTCCCCTTCAACCCTTAATTCCCTGCGGTTTGCGGGGGCAGACAGAGTATACGGAGCAACACGATGACCAAAGCGCTCAAGGGCGTTCGCATTCTCGACTTCACCCACGTCCAGTCCGGACCGACCTGCACGCAGCTGCTGGCATGGTTCGGCGCCGACGTGATCAAGGTGGAACGTCCGGGCGTGGGCGACATCACCCGCGGCCAGCTGCAGGACATCCCGAACGTGGACAGCCTGTATTTCACCATGCTCAACCACAACAAGCGCTCGATCACGCTCGACACCAAGAACCCCAAGGGCAAGGAAGTCCTCACCGAGCTGATCAAGAAGTGCGACGTGCTGGTCGAAAACTTCGGCCCCGGCGTGCTCGACCGCATGGGCTTCCCCTGGGAGAAGATCCAGGCGATCAACCCGAAGATGATCGTCGCCTCGATCAAGGGCTTTGGCCCTGGCCCCTACGAAGACTGCAAGGTCTATGAGAACGTCGCGCAGTGCACCGGCGGCGCCGCCTCGACCACCGGCTTCCGCGACGGCCTGCCGCTCGTCACCGGCGCGCAGATCGGCGACAGCGGCACCGGCCTGCACCTGGCGCTCGGCATCGTCACCGCGCTCTATCAGCGCACGCATTCGGGCAAGGGCCAGAAGGTCACCGCCGCGATGCAGGACGGCGTGCTCAACCTCGCCCGCGTCAAGCTGCGCGACCAGCAGCGCCTCGCGCATGGTCCGCTCAAGGAATACAGCCAGTTCGGCGAAGGCATTCCGTTCGGCGACGCCGTGCCGCGCGCCGGCAACGATTCCGGCGGTGGCCAGCCCGGCCGCATCCTGAAGTGCAAGGGCTGGGAGACCGATCCTAACGCCTACATCTACTTCATCACCCAGGCCCCGGTCTGGGAGAAGATCTGCGACGTGATCGGCGAGCCCACCTGGAAGACCGATCCGAACTACTCCAAGCCGGCCGTCCGCCTGCCGCGCCTCAACGAGATCTTCGCCCGCATCGAACAGTGGACGATGACCAAGACCAAGTTCGAGGCGATGGAAATCCTCAACAAGGACGACATCCCCTGCGGCCCGATCCTGTCGATGAAGGAGATCGCCGAGGACCAGTCGCTGCGCGCCACCGGCACCGTGGTCGAGGTCGATCACCCGACCCGCGGCAAGTACATCTCGGTCGGCAATCCGATCAAGCTGTCGGATAGCCCGAGCGAGGTGGAGCGCTCCCCGCTGCTCGGCGAGCACACCGACGAGATCCTGCGCAGCGTGCTCGGCTTCAGCGATCACCAGGTCGCCGACATTCACAAGTCCGGCGCGCTCGAGCCGCCGCAGAAGCAGGCCGCTGAGTAAGCCGCACCACGTTGAACGAGACGAAAGGGCCGCCCGAAGGGGCGGCCCTTTTTGCTTCAGAAGACCGTGCGGTCGCGGCTGTGACTAAAAAATGGAAAAACAACCCCATGCACAGTAGCTAACCTGTTGGCTTTAAACGATTTCGTATTTCACGAAACCTCTTTTGACACGTCGGGCAAAACAGGGGTATTATGCCATCATCCGAAAAGTGAATGTTTTGCGCGGCGACGAGCACTTCGCAGCACGATCGAGGTGATTATCTCGAGACAAAAGGCCGCCGGTTTCGTCGGCGAGCTCCGGCATAGCCTTCGGCTTTTTCAGAAAATTCATTTCATCGAAGGGATTTGGCCATGCTTGCTGAATTCATCGCACGGCATGCGGCAGCGCGAAACATCCATTACGGCTGGGTGATGGCTGCACTGGGATTTCTCTATTCGCTATTTGCAAGCTCGGCGCTCGGCGTGCCCAGCGTCCTGATGCGGGAGATCGCTTCTGACATCGGCGTCAGCATGAGCGAGTTGTCTGCATCGCAAGGACTTCGCTTCGCGCTGTTCGGACTGGCGGCGCCGTTCGCCGGCGGCTTGATGCTCCGCTACGGTCCGCGGATGATGCTGTCGATCGCCGGAACGCTGGCGCTGGCCGGACCGCTGCTGACGATCGTCATGACGAACCGGTTCGAAATGTGGCTCGGCCTCGGGCTTATTCTCGGCATCGCGCCGGGGCTCACGGCCCTGCAACTTGCCGCGGTCATCTCGGTACGCTGGTTCACGACCCATCGGGGATTGGTGGTCGGCCTCCCGAACGGATCAATCGCAACCGGCACTTTGATCTTCATGCCGCTGGGCGCGTGGATCGCCGAGAATTGGGGCTGGCGCGTCGCGCTTGTTCCGTCCGGATTCGGTCTTCTCGTCTCGCTCGTCCTCTTTCTGCTGCTCGGGAAGGACCGCCCCCAGGAATTGGGGCTGGCGCCACTCGGAGAGACGGCGATGCCGCCGGTGCCCGCAATTCCCGCGCAGAACTTTGCGGCAATCAGTTTCCGGGGCCTGCGCCTGGCATCAACCCGTCTGGTGTTCTGGGTGCTGGCGCTGACGTTCCTCATCTGCGGTGTATCCAGCTACGGGCTGACATCGACACACTTCGTGCCATTCTGCGGCGATCTCGGCTTGCCGGTCGTGACATCAGCAGGTTTGCTCGCCATGATCGGGGTGTTCGATCTGATCGGTACGATCGGATCGGGATTGCTGTCCGACCGCTACGACAACCGATGGCTGCTGGCGATCTATTACGGCTTTCGCGGACTTGCGTTGATCTGGCTCGTGGAGTCCAACGCAACGTTGGGAGCGATGAGCGCGTTCGCGATACTCTACGGCCTGGATTTCATCGCGACTGTTCCGCCTACGGTGAAGTTGACGGTCGGTACGTTTGGGCGGGAGATGGGGCCGGTGGTCTTCGGCTGGATTTTTGCCGCCCACCAGCTCGGCGTTGGCCTGATGGCATTTGCCGCGGGCGTCAGCAGAGATACGCTAGGGACTTATGTGCCGGCGTTTCTTCTCGCCGGGCTCCTCTGCCTTTTGGCCGCTGCAGCCTTTGCGCTGGTGAAGGATCCGGCGGTTCCGGCTCCCGCATAACGGACCTCTCTCGCCCCGCCGCAGAAGCAGGCTGCTGAGTAAGCGGGACCATCAGAGAAGACGAAGGGCCGCCGATTTCGGCGGCCTTTCTTTGTCTGGCGTTGGCTAGAGTCTTTCCCGTTCCGATGGAATCGGAACGGGGCTCTAGATTCTTGTTTTGATGCGTTTTCTTGACGCGAACCGGCATCCACTTCGCTCGAAAACGCTCTAATCCGGAAAGCGCACAGTGGCTTTCCAGAGGGATCACGCTTCAGAGCGCCTCCAGTCCGAGCCGGCGGAACAACTTTCGATCGGCTTCGTCCTGCGGATTGCCCGCCGTCAGCAGCGTGTCGCCGACAAAGATCGAGTTTGCGCCGGCAAAGAAGCACAGCGCCTGCATCTCGTCGGTCATCGCCGACCGCCCCGCCGAGAGTCGCACGAATGAGGCCGGCATCATGATACGCGCCAGCGCGACAATGCGCACGAACTCGATCGGACCTATCGGCGTCGCCTTCGCCATCGGCGTTCCCGGAATCGGGATCAGCATGTTGATCGGCACGCTCTCCGGCGCTTCCGGGAGGTTGGCGAGCGTGACCAGCATGTCGACGCGGTCCTGTTCGCTCTCACCCATGCCGAGAATTCCGCCGCAGCACACTTTCATGCCGGCCTCGCGGACATGCTCCAGCGTATCGAGACGATCGGCGAACGTGCGGGTGGAGGTAACGCTCGGATAGAAGCGCTCCGAGGTATCGATATTGTGATTGTAGTAATCAAGCCCGGCAGCACTCAGCCGGTCGGCCTGATCCCGGTCGAGCATGCCGAGCGTCATACAGGTCTCGAGCCCGAGCTCCTTCACGGCTCCGACGACCTCGACAATGGCATCCATGTCGCGCGGCTTCGGATTGCGCCAGGCCGCGCCCATGCAATAACGCGTCGCGCCGCTGTCTTTTGCCTTGCGTGCCTCGGCAACGATCTTCCCGACCTCCATCAACTTGGAGGCTGCAAGAGCGGTCGCATGATGCGACGACTGGCTGCAGTAGCCGCAGTCTTCCGGACAACCACCTGTCTTGATGTTCAGCAGCCGGCTCAACTGCACGCGATTTGGGTCAAAATGCTCCCGATGTACGGATTGTGAACGGAAGAGCAGATCGTTGAAGGGAAGCTGGTAAGCCGCCCATGCATCTTCACCGGTCCATCTTTGAGACCTTTGCGGCCTTTCCTTCGCGGGGATTGTCTCCCCGTCGTTCACACCGAGCATTACACATCTCCTGACATTGYGGCGGGACAATCGCACTATCGCAAACCTGGCGCCAGTCCGCAGGGTCCTTGGAACAAAAGCGGCGGCGTGCCATTGTTGTCTAAGCCGGCGTGCTATCCCGACGTACGAGCAACGCAGCCGCCAAGGCGAGTGACTGAAACACATCGCAAAAGCATCTGCGCAACGCTGCAGAATTGGCCTTCTTCTCGCCCCGAAAGGTAGCAAGCCTACGCACAGCGTTTGCGGTGGGAGGCGTCGGCCAGCACCTGTCCTGTCACAGCTTGTTGATCAAAACGAGGTCGAAATGTTGAGAGATCAATCCTCGGATCGGGCCAAGCGTGAAGCCAACAAGGCGTTCAAGCCTGTCAAAACGCAGAAGCCGATCAATGACTATGCGAAGGACCAGCACTCCTTCAACGAGAATCGCGAGCGGCTGAAAGCGGAGCGACTGGCCCGCGAGGCCGAGCCGAAGGACCGCTCTGAATAGGACGCGTTCCCTGCCGGGTCACGATGTTGCATCCGCGCGATGAAGGCTGGCGCTGAGCGCGTCGCGTCGAAATCGACGCCTGACCGAAAGCGCGATGAGATCGGAATGAATCGTCAACGCGCTTTAGGTTATTGTTTGAGCATGATCTTTTCGGAAAACCGCTTCGCACTTTGCGCTAACGCGGCCCTTCGGGTCCGGGTCATGCTTTAGAGCATCGAAAGCACGACGATCCCGTCTTCGAGCTCCCCGGAGGCCAATCGGCTCCGCGCGATGCGCTCGAATTCCGTCCGGTATTTCTGAAGATAGCTGAAGGCCTGCTTCTGCGTCTGGAACGTGGTCGCAAGGCGGCACATCTGCCGGCCTGCGCCAAGCGCGAGAAAGAAGGTGATTGTGCCGCCGCTGTCCGACTTGATCCTAGGCACGATCCGCACTCTTTGGCATGTGACCGGCCCTCTCCAGATTTTCGTCGACGCAGTTGAATTCGACTATCGCGTCAGCTTTCTCTTGCGCTTCGTCAGGGTTGGTGCCGGCAGCGATGCTTGAAGAGTTGCGTCGGCCGCTTCCTTGGCTTCGCGCAGTTCGCGAAGCCGCGCCATGTTCTTGCGAACATCGACGGCCTGTCTCTCGACGTCCGCCATTGCCCGCGTTCCCTCCTCGGCAGCCAAACGCTGACGGTTGGTACGCGCAATGCTTTGGGGTGACGGTTCAGCCGACTTCTTGCCGCTCATGCTTCACCCACTCCCGCAACGGACAAAACCCGCTCAATCCCTGGGATCGAGCGGGCAGCGTGGCCGTTTCAGTACATCCGTGAAACGGCGCAGGATCTTAGGCCAGCGATAGATTCTCTGCGCTGACCTTGCCTCGCATCTTGTCGGTCTTGGCCTCGAAGTTTACCTTCTGGCCCTCGGCGAGACCTGAGAGACCAGCCCGCTCGACTGCGCTGATGTGAACGAACACATCGTTGCCGCCGTCGTCGGGCTGAATGAATCCAAAGCCCTTTTGGCCGTTGAACCACTTCACGGTACCTGTCGTCATTATTCTTCTCCAAAGCGCATACGCGCACATTCCGCGTGACACTCACGCAGAACCAGATTCAATTCGTCGATGTCTCTGGAAAAGGAGCCCGCGGGCGCATTCAACAAGGCACAGCGGCTGAACGAACAGCACCAACGTATACCTCATCGGCGCCAGTTGCAAGGCTTGGCGGGATTTAATGCCTCATGGGCTTCGGCGGAACAATTCGGACTTTGCGAATTCAGGCCCGAAAGGCGCCTGAGGCAAGGTGAGTTGCGCGTTCGCAGCCGCGATTTAGTGTCGGCTAACTGTGCTGGCCCGAGAGCGTCGATGCGATGCCGCGCTATCGAGCGCACACCGTACGCCGCCGGCAAGTTGCTCGCGGAAGACCCGCACCACTCTCCCTCCAGCCAATCGACTGTGTGCACCGAAAGACTGCCAAGCTCCACACGTGCCGGCTCCGCCCCGAAGGGATAGCAGATCACACCTGACAGTACGGGGTCGGATTGGAAGCGTGAACGACTTGCTTCCTCCGTTGGCGTCAAGGCAAAGTGCTGGAAAACAGGGAGGTCAGCATGTCACTGCTTGGCAAGGCCGCCGTCGCGATGTGGTGGAGCGTCCGCCCCGAGCAGCGCGCGGAGTTCGGCGACTGGCATTCCCACGAACATTTTCCCGAGCGGATGAGCATTCCCGGCTTCCGGCGCGGATCGCGCTGGACCAGCACGACGGACACTGACGGCTTCTTCGTGCTGTACGAGCTGGAGCGGTACGAGGTGCTCACGTCGAAGGGATATCTCGACCGGCTCAACGCGCCGACGCCGTGGTCGACCAAGATGATGCCGCACCATCTCGGCATGGTGCGCAGCCAGTGCCGCGTCGCCGCCAGCTTTGGCGGTGGCGTCGCGACCTCGCTCGCCACCGTCCGGCTTTCGCCGGAGGCCGGGCGCGAGGTGGAGTTGCAGACACATCTCTCGGAGACGCTCGGCACATTGGCGCAGATGCGGGGACTGACGGGCGCGCACCTCCTCCTGACCGACACGCCCCGGACCAGCTCGCCCACCACCGAGCAGCAGATCCGCGGCAAGGACGGCGCCGCCGACTGGATCATGCTGCTGTCGGGTTACGATGCCGACGCGATCGAGCAGGTGACCGCCGACCGACTTTCGCCGGCGGCGCTTGGCGCTCTGGGCGCGCAGGACAATCCGACGATCGGCCGCTACCGGCTCGCCTTCACGATGACGCCGCAGGATGTGGCAACGATCTGACGGATCGGTCGTCCGGCCGGCCGCGAGGTAGATCTCGCACCAGGCGAGCTCGATTCAATTGAGCGCGCAAACGGCCAACCGTTGCACATGGGGGATGTGTTTCAGGTTCTCGCGTGCAGCACGAAGGCGGACAAGGCTCGCCAGGTGTGAGCCTAGCTCCCCTCGCCTGCATCCTCATCGCTGCCCTCCTCGCCTGCGACATATTCGAGGATGTCTCCGGGCTGACAATCGAGCTCGCGGCAGATCGCGGCCAGGGTCGAGAAGCGCATCGCCCTCGCCTTGCCCGTTTTCAGGACCGACAGGTTCTGGATGGAAATGCCGATTGCGTCGGCGAGGTCCCCGAGGCGGCGCTTCCGCTTCGCAAGCATGACATCGAGGTTCACGACGATCGGCACAAGCATTCACCTCAGATCGTCAGCTCGTTTTCGGACTGCAGCAGGATGGCGTGCTCGATGACGAATTTCAGCGCCATCAGGAACATCCCGCCCGCGATCGTGCCGATGTCGACGTTGTAGGACGGCAGGAAGAACTTGACGTCGCCGATCTCGTGCAAGGCATAAGCCACCGCGTTGCTGGTGATCAGGTCGATGAACGGCCAGATCACCAGAATGATCCCCATCCACCACACGCCCTGAAGCGTCTCGGACGCGAAGATCCGGCCGCGTGCGAATCGGTGCACCATACGGTGCAGGATGCCGATCAACACGGCGAAGAACGAGAGCTGAAGCGCAAATAGCGTCCAGAACAACAGCTGTCCCGGGCGCGACATCTCGAGTGGATTGGCGACAAGGCCTGCGCATTTCACCTGGTCGGGCCCAAGGCTCGCCGCGATCGAGGCGGAGGCGGTCGTGCTCCGGAGATAGGCGAGCCACACCACCACCGGCAGTGCCGCCCAGATCGCCCAGAACGCAAGATCGAGACGCCGGAACCAGCTCTGCCGGGCCTCACGTACCGATATCTCCACCACACCCATCTACAAGCACTCCGCAATTTCCAGGCAACCACCCACCCCCAATATGCATGTTCCGCGCGATTGACTCAACCTTAAGCGCGATATATTGATCGTTTATCATGAAATATTTCATGACAATTGATCCAATATGGAGCCCCCATGCGTTCCACCCTCGTCCGGCACCTGCTCGCAGCGCTGTTGTCCATCTCCCCGCTTGGAAACGCCGAAGCCGCAACGGCCAGCGGTCCCGCCGGCGTCTGGCTGACACAGTCGGGCGACGCGAGGATCAAGGTGAGCCGTTGCGGCAATGCGCTATGCGGCCGGGTCGTCTGGCTGAAGGAGCCGATCGATAAGAAGACGGGCAAGGCGCAGCTCGACGACCATAACGCCGATCCTGCATTGCGCGCCCGGAAGATCGTCGGCATCTCCCTGTTCATCGACATGCAGGCGGCCGGCGCCAATCAATGGTCGGGCAGGATCTACAATGCCGACGACGGAAAGACCTATGCGAGCACCGTCACCTTGCTGCCATCCGGCAGTCTCAACGTCCGGGGCTGCATGGGAACGTTGTGCGCGGGTGAAGACTGGACGCGGTGAGCGGCAAACCGATCCAAAACAACGTCCAAGATAAGTTCCAAGACGACAACAAAAACAGCATCAAGGGCCGCCGGTTTCGGCGGCCCCCGTTTATCTGCAACGCCATGTCGGATCGGCGGCATCCCGGTCGTCCTTGAGACATGAATGGGCCGTAGACGCCAAGGTCGGACCCATCGATGCAAGAGGATGAAGGAACATGCCCAGCACTGTACGTCTGCACCGCGTTCTCTCGACCAGTCCGGAGAAAGTCTATCGCGCCTTCCTCGAGGCGGATGCGCTGGCGAAATGGCTTCCGCCGAACGGCTTTACCTGCACCGTCCATCACCTCGAGCCCAAGGTCGGGGGCACGTTCAAGATGTCGTTCCGGAATTTCACGACGGGCAACAGCCACGCCTTCGGCGGCGAATATCTCGAGCTCGTCCCCGGCGAACGTCTCCGCTACACCGACAAGTTCGACGACCCAAATCTACCCGGCGAAATCCAGGTGACCGTGATGCTGAAGAAGGTCTCGGTCGGCACCGAGGTCGACATCACCCAGGCCGGCATCCCTGACGTCATCCCGCCCGAGGCCTGCTATCTCGGCTGGCAGGAATCGCTGCGAAGCCTCGCAAGGCTCGTGGAGCCGGAGATCAATCAGTAGCGGCGAAATCAGTATCGTAGGGTGGGCAAAGCGCAGCGTGCCCACCGATGCTCTCTCAACCTCGGAAAGATGGTGGGCACGGCGCTCCGCGCCATTGCCCACCCTACGGCACTGATGACAGCTCTCCGTCGTCATTGCGAGCAGCCAAGCAATGGCGGCTGTTGCTGGGCTACGCGCCCGCCTTCGGCGTAATCCCACCGCTTGCGGTCCATCGATCGGGGTCGGGGCTGTGTCCGATCAGCGCAAGGCCGTAGGCGATCGACTCGAACTGGTCGCCCGACATCAGCCGTTCGTTACCGAACCGCTCGGCAAACAGCTTTCTGACGGCCGGAACGAAGGAAGTCCCGCCGGTCAAGAACACCTTCTCCACCTCGCGCGCGGTGATGCCCGCTTCGCTTAGCACCTTGTCGACGGTGGCACCCAGCCGGGCGATGTCGTCGGCAATCCAGGATTCAAAATTCTTCCGTGTGATGGTCGCACCGATGTCGACGCCGCCCCCCTTGAAGCGGAAGTCCACCTCGTCCCGCGCCGACAGCGCGACCTTGGCGTCGGATACCGCGCGGTAGAGCGAAAAGCCGAGGTCGAGATCGACGATGGTGATGAAATCTTCAAGGAGCTTCGGCTTCAGCGCGCTGCGCGCAAGCTCCCGAAGCTCGCGCAGATCGCCATTGCTCTTCATCATCGCGAGCTGATGCCAGCGCGCGAGGTTGGTGTAGTGGCCGGTGGGGACCGGCAGCACCTTGTCGAACGAGCGGAAGCTGGAGCCTTTTCCCAGCCGCGGCGAGACGACGTGGTCGACGATGCGGTAATCGAAGGTGTCGCCGGCAATGCCGATGCCGGCGTGTCCAAGCGGCTCGGCGCGCAAGGCTCCTCCCGCGCGCGAAAAGCGCATCACCGAGAAATCGCTGGTGCCGCCGCCGAAATCCGCAACCAGCAGGGTGGCATCACGCTCCAGCCGTCGGGCGAAGGAGAACGCCGCGCCCACGGGCTCGTAGACATAGCGCGCGTGGCCGGCGCCGAGGCGTTCGAACGCGGCCCGATAGCGCTGCATCGCCAGCGCTTCGTCGGGATTGCCGCCGGCGAACCGCACCGGGCGGCCGACTGTGATGTTGGACGTCTCGAAGCCGAACTTTTCGCCGCCATGGCGCGCCAGCGTGCGCAGGAACGCCGCCAGAATGTCCTCGAACTTGAAGCGCTGCCGAAACACTTGCGTGGTGTTGAAGCTGGAGCTCGCCGCAAACGTCTTGAACGACTGCAGGAAGCGGTAGACGTGGCGGCCTTCGAGGAACGTCTCGATGGCCCATGGACCGCCTTCGGCCTGGGCGCCGGCGCCCGGCCGATCCTCCCAGAAGCACAGCGCCGAGACGTAGACGCTGTGGCGCTGGCCGCCGTGATCGAAGCGGATGGCCTCGACCCGGCGATCGTCCGCCGCGATCGCGACGACCGTGTTGCTGGTCCCAAAATCGATGCCGATCGAGACGGCGGGCGAGGCGCTCGACATGAACCACTCTGACAGTTGATTGGAAAAGGGGGCAGACCACTAACGGCTTTGGCTGGGCCTGCCAAGACCTTGAATGTTGCGGTGCGGTTGGATTTGGAACCCGCGCGCCGCTCTGTCCGCGCTCTTTTGCCTCCGTAATGGGGGCCTTTTGGGGCCGATCTCGCAATTCCAGCAGCCCGGCTGGCAATTTTGAGCTCGGTTCGGTCCCTTTAACGGATCACTATGCTGCAATGCGGGAGCATGCATGCTGCCATGCAATGGCATGCATGGACACTGGCATCTGGTATACGTAGATTGCCCTTCGAAATGAGACAGCATCACTGACCGTCTCGAGAAAGGGAATTCAGATGTCCAAGACCGCTTCCGTCGCGCTCGCCCCCTCCGCCTCGCTGTTCACCCGCTTCCTGGCCGCAGTCGATCGCTTCCTGATGGCGAGCGCCGAGATTTCGAATCACAACGGCGACCTGCCCCGCTTCGGCCTGTAAGCAGCGCCTCCCGCGCGGCAAGCGCGACGCGCCGGTTTCAGAACCGTCCACATACTACTTTTGATGAATGGCCCCGCAGGACGGGGCCATTTCTATTTGCGTTGTCCCGAGTCACAGCCGCAACCGATGAAGGTCCTGCGGCATTTGCGCACGGTGATCGGACCAGCGCTTGAACCTTGGCATAATGAATACAAGAATGCCCCTCCAGCGCTCGTAGAAAAATTAGAGGCGCCACGGGAGGCTTTATGACGGACATGGTGCAGGCAACGGTTCCAACCGCCGCGCGGGTTAGCGACACGTATCGCTGGACGCAATTGGCGGTCGGTGTAGCGGCGATGGTGATGATCGCCAATTATCAATACGGCTGGACGTTCTTCGTCCCCGACATCCAGAAAAAGTTCGGCTGGGATCGCGCCTCGATCCAATGGGCCTTTACGCTCTTCGTACTGTTCGAGACATGGCTGGTGCCGGTCGAAGGATGGTTCGTCGACAAATACGGCCCGCGCATCGTCGTGCTCGTCGGCGGCGTGCTCTGCGCCATCGGTTGGGCGATCAATGCGCAAGCCACCACGCTCAACGGCTTCTATCTCGGCATGATCATCGCGGGCATCGGCGCCGGCGGCGTCTACGGCACCTGCGTCGGCAATGCGCTGAAATGGTTTCCCGACAAGCGCGGTCTTGCTGCCGGCATCACGGCGGCCGGTTTCGGCGCGGGCTCCGCGCTCACGGTTGCGCCGATTCAGGCCATGATCAAGGACAGCGGATTCCAGACCACCTTCCTGTATTTCGGGCTCGGCCAGGGCATCATCATCTGCATCCTCGCCTTCTTCCTCTACGCGCCGAAGGCCGGACAGGTGCCTCCCGTTGTGCAGAACGCTGCGTTGCAACAGACCCGCCGCAACTATCAGCCGACCGAAGTGCTGCGCCAGCCGATCTTCTGGCTGATGTACTTCATGTTCGTGATCGTCGGCGCCGGCGGCCTGATGGTGACGGCGAACCTGAAGCCGATCGCAGTCGACTGGAAGGTCGACAGCGTTCCGGTGACGCTGATGGCGGTGACGATGACCGCGGTGACGTTCGCAGCCACGATCGACCGCGTGCTCAACGGTCTGACGCGTCCGTTCTTCGGCTGGATCTCCGACATGATCGGCCGCGAGAACACGATGTTCATCGCCTTCGGCATGGAAGGCTTCGGCATCTGGATGCTCTACCTCTGGGGACACGACCCGCTCTGGTTCGTGTTGCTGTCGGGCTTCGTGTTCTTCGCCTGGGGTGAGATCTACTCGCTGTTCCCCTCGACCTGCACCGACACGTTCGGCGCCAAGTTCGCGACCACCAATGCGGGCCTGCTCTACACCGCAAAGGGCACCGCCGCGCTGCTTGTCCCGATCGCCAAMTACATGCAGCAATCGTCGGGCACGTGGGACAGCGTGTTCATCATCGCGGCCGGCGCCAACATCCTGGCTTCGCTGCTGGCGATCATGGTGCTCAAGCCCTGGCGCAAGGTCGTGGTCGCGAAATCGACCGCCGCCGCCTGACGCACTCCACCACTCCTTCAAGCACGACGCCCGGCCTCACGGCCGGGCGTTTTCGTTTTTGCAGAACCCGCCTTGGCTACCGCTGACGTGAAGGGAACCGCGCACTTTTCTTGCGCTGCGTCACAAGATTGGGCTTGCCTTCTGGAATATGGTATACCAATGTCCCCGCCGCGCTTGCGACGATAAGCCACAATATTTGCGACACTGGGTCATCTTGCAATCCCAGGTCGCATTCAATCAGGCGCGTTGGGAGGTTATTGATGATTTCCAGCACGGACGGCGCCGTCACAGCTGCGCCTCTTCGCACCGGTTTCCGTTGGTTCCAGCTCGCCATGGGCATCGTCTGCATGGCGATGATCGCCAATCTGCAATACGGCTGGACGTTGTTCGTCGATCCGATTGACGCCAAGTATCATTGGGGCCGCGCGGCGATCCAGCTCGCTTTCACCATCTTCGTCGTCACCGAGACCTGGCTGGTGCCGATCGAGGCCTGGTTCGTCGACAAATACGGTCCGCGCATCGTCGTCATGTTCGGCGGCGTCATGATCGCGCTGTCCTGGGTGCTCAACTCCTACGCTGACTCGCTCGCCCTGCTTTACGCCGCCGCGGTCGTCGGCGGCATGGGCGCCGGCGCGGTGTACGGCACCTGCGTCGGCAACGCGCTGAAATGGTTTCCCGATCGCCGCGGCCTCGCCGCCGGTGCGACCGCCGCCGGCTTCGGCGCGGGCGCCGCGCTCACCATTGTGCCGATCGCGACCATGATCGTAACGAGCGGCTACCAGCACGCGTTCCTCACCTTCGGCATCGGCCAGGGCCTGATCGTGTTCGTGCTCGCCTTCTTCATCCAGCCGCCGCGGATCTCCATCCCGCCGAAGAAGAAGCAGCTCAATCTGCCGCAGACCAAGATCGACTTCACCCCGCCGCAGGTGCTGCGCACCCCTATTTTCTGGGTGATGTATCTCGTTTTCGTCATGGTCGCCTCCGGCGGCCTGATGACCGCGGCACAGATCGGCCCGATCGCGCACGACTTCAAGATCGCCGACACGCCGGTGACGCTCGCGGGCTTCCAGATGGCGGCATTGACGTTCGCGATCTCGCTCGACCGCATCTTCGACGGTTTCGGACGTCCCTTCTTCGGCTGGGTCTCCGACACGATCGGCCGCGAGCACACCATGTTCATCGCGTTCGGCACCGCGGCGGTGATGCTGCTGACGCTGTCGGCCTATGGAAACATCCCGATCGTGTTCGTGCTCGCGACCGCGGTGTACTTCGGCGTGTTCGGCGAAATCTACTCGCTGTTCCCCGCCACCTGCGGCGACACGTTCGGCTCGAAATACGCAACCACCAACAACGGCATGCTCTACACCGCGAAAGGCACGGCATCCCTGCTCGTCCCGCTCGCCAGCGTGATCTCGGCAACGTACGGCTGGAAGGCCGTGTTCGTGGTCGCAGTGGCGCTGAACGCGACGGCGGCGCTGACGGCGCTGTTCGTGATCAAGCCGCTGCGCCGCTCCTTCATCCTCGGCAAGGAAGCCGAGAGCGCCAACGCCGCGACCGACACCGCCAAGACCGGCAACGCCAAGACCGAGACAGCGTAGCGACCACACGCCTTTCAATCGGTCGAAAGGGGCGCAGCGATGCGCCCCTTTTCCTTTTTGGCACGATGACAAACGTCAGTATTGCTGCCGCAAGAATTTTCGGATCAGCCAAATCGAATGCTTGACGATTGGCATTATGTATACCACACTTCCCCTGTCATTCACCTAGGGAGGTTGCAATGCTGGTCGGAGACATTCTGCGCAAGAAGACACCGCGCGTTGTCACGGTGCGAATGAACGAAACGGTGGGTATCGCCGCCAAGCTGATGCGCGCCAACAATATCAGCGCGCTGGTGGTCAAGGACGTGGTCCGCTCCGAAGGCAACACCGCGGTCGGCATGTTCACCGAGCGCGACGTGGTGCGCGCCGTCGCCGAGCATGGTGCCAACGCCATCAACGTCAAGGTCTCGCAGCTCGTGTCGGTGCAGCAGCTGGTGTCCTGCAGCTCCTCAGACACGATCGAGCACGTCCGGCATCTGATGAACCGCAATCACATCCGTCACCTGCCGGTCATCGACGATTACAGCCTCGTCTCCGTCATCAGCATGCGCGACATTGCTGCTGCCGTTGACGAAGCGATCAACGGCTCGCCGCAAGCAGCAGCTTAAAGCGTCACACTTCCCCTGCGACTACCGGCCCCGGCTCGGACCTCTCCGAGCCGGACCGGATCTTTCGTCCCAAAATTCCGGACACCCGCGAGGATTTCATGAAGATCTGCATCYACGGCGCCGGCGCGATCGGCGGATATCTCGGGGTTCAGCTCGCACGCRCTGGCGCCGACGTCAGCCTGGTCGCGCGCGGCGCCCACCTTGCCGCGATGCGTGAGCGCGGGCTGACCCTGCTCGCGGGCGAGGAGAAGCACACCGTGCATCCGCGCTGCACCGACGATCCCGCCGAACTCGGCGTGCAGGACTACATCATCATCACGCTGAAGGCGCATTCGATCACCGGCGTGATCGAGAAGATGCAGCCGCTGCTCGGGCAGCACACCCGCATCGTCACCGCAGTCAACGGCATCCCCTATTGGTATTTCTACAAGCACGGCGGCCAATACGAGAATTCGACGCTGGAGAGCATCGACCCCGGCGGACGGCAGTGGCGCGAGATCGGCGCCGAGCGCGCCATCGGCTGCATCGTCTATCCCGCCACCGAGATCGAAGCGCCCGGCGTGATCCGCCACGTCTACGGCAACAATTTTCCGCTCGGCGAGCCCTCCGGCGAAATCACCTCGGACGTGCAGCGCCTCGCCGATCTCTTCGTCACCGCCGGGCTGAAAGCGCCGGTGCTCGACCGCATCCGCGACGAGATCTGGCTGAAACTCTGGGGCAATGTCTGCTTCAACCCGATCAGCGCACTGACCCATGCAACGCTCGACGTGATCTGCACCGATCCCTCCACGCGTGCGCTGTCGCGCGCGATCATGGTGGAGACGCAAGGCATCGCCGAGACGTTTGGCGTCAAATTCCGCGTCGACGTCGAGCGCCGTATCGAGGGCGCCCGCAAGGTCGGCGCGCACAAGACCTCGATGCTCCAGGATCTCGAGCGCGGCCGTCCGATGGAGATCGACCCGCTCGTCACCGTGGTGCAGGAGATGGGCCGCCTCACCGGCATCGCCACGCCCGCGCTCGACTCGGTGCTGGCGATGGTGACCCAGCGTGCTCGCATCGCCGGCCTCTATGACGGCGTCTCCGCGCCCGCCGATCCCCGTGCACTGGCGGTGGCGTGATGGCGGGCGAGATGAAGCAATGGCTGCGCTTCCGCCATGCCGGTGCGACCGGCTTCGGCACCCTGACGCCATCAGGCATCAGCGTGTATGAGGGTGAGATGTTCGGCCGCCATGCAGCCACCGGCAAGGTGCTGGCGCTGTCGGAGGTCGAGCTGCTCGCGCCCTGCGCGCCCAGCAAGATCGTCGCGCTCTGGAATAATTTCCACGCGCTCGCCGCCAAGCTGAACCAGCCCGAGCCGCCGGAGCCGCTCTATCTGCTGAAGGCGACCACCACCATCACGACGCCGGGCGCCGTGATCCGCCGCCCCTCTTACTACGACGGCAAGACCACCTATGAGGGCGAGCTCGGCATCGTCATCGGCCGGACCTGCGCCCGCGTCTCGCCGGCGGAAGCGGACAGCTTCATCTTCGGCTACACCTGCGTCAACGACATCACCGCCAACGACATCCTGACCAGCGATCCCACTTTCCCGCAATGGGCCCGCGCCAAGGGCATCGATGATTACGGCCCGTTCGGCCCCGTCATCGCAACCGGCCTCGATCCGGCCAAGCTTGTTGTGCGCACCATCCTCAACGGCGCGGAGCGGCAGAACTATCCGATCTCGGACATGATCTTCACCGCGCAGGAGCTGGTCAGCAAAATCTCCCACGACATGACCCTGCTTCCCGGCGACCTCATCGCCGTCGGCACCTCGGTCGGCGTCGGGGTGATGAAGGAGCCGGTGAATTCCGTGACCGTCGCGATCGACGGCATCGGCGAGCTGACCAACGAGTTTCGGCTGTAACTCGCTGCGTCATTCCTAGGCCGCAAATCCATCGTGGGCCCGGAATGAAGGCTCGCCGGCCATTTGCGCCGCAGCCCGGCAAAAATTGATCCTGCGCAAATCGGCGGTCGCGGCTGCCGCTATCCTTCCCGGCAACAGATCGATTTCTGATGCAAGGGAGGATGTCATGTCGAACGCCAGTAATGCACTTCTCTGGGCGGCTCTGTACTTCGCTCTTTCGTTCGCTGCGATCTTCGTGGTCTGGTTCGCCGACAAGATGCGCACGAACTTCCTCGGGAAATGATAGCCCGAGGCTCGCCGGCTCGCGCCGACGCCTGCTGCTAGCCTCCCCGAAAGGGGCCCACGCAGTGCCGTAGCCCGGATGGAGCGAAGCCTAATCCGGGACGGGCGTTTCTGCGCGCGCAGACCCCGGATTGCGCTTTGCTCCATCCGGGCTTACAGGCCTTGCCCCGCTCCCCGGGAAAACCTGGCACCCTGCTCTCCGCCAATCGACTGACGCAACCGGCAGTGGATCGCGCGACCGGAAACATCTGGCAACCCCGCCCGCCCCTTGATCTCGGTTCCGCTCTCCAATAGCAACTATGGCGAGAATGTGTCCCGGGTGGGGAAGTCACGATGTGGCTGTTTTTCGTGGTTGCCTGGTTTGTCCTGCTAGCCGCCATCGCGATCCTCGCCCAACAGGCGTTTGGTTATGACGTCGCGCACTTGCCTGCCCTGTTTGCGGACCTGCCTATGCCGCAGCGTATCGCAACCGGCGCGATCGTGACGCTCGGGCTGGCGCTGATCGGCGCCCCCGCCTGGCGGCTCTCGCGTCAGGATCGCCGCCTCAATACCCTGCGCGACCGCCTCAAGAAGACCCGCGAGGATGTCGTCGTCGCCCACGCCCTGCAAAACCACCTCGACGCCACCGTCCAGCACCTGATCGAAAGCGATCCCCGCGAGGCCGTCTCCGCCCTCCACGACAAGCTGGGCGAGACTGAGCAGCGCGCCCTACTCCAGCAGGGCCGAAACGAATCCACCGACATGCACGACCAGCTCGCCGAGATCCGCCGGCGCCAGCAGGGGGTGCGAGAGATGGTCGGCAAGGTCGCCGACCAGCGGCGCGCGGTCGAGCCTGTTTTCACCGAGATCCGCGACCGCCAGAACCAGCTCGAACGCTCCCTGCTCGACCTCGAGACCGACGACCGCAAGAATAACCTCGCCGACCGCCTGAAGGACGTGGCGCGCGACGTATCGGCGCTGCTGTCACGGGTGAACGCGGTCCAGGACACTTTCGTGACCCTCAACCAGTACAAGGAAGATCTGGCGAAATCCCATGCCGAACTGGTCCCGCTGCGCTCATCGGACGCCGGCATCAATGCCCTGATCGGCGAGCTCGGCCTCAGCCATGACCGTCTGGCCAAGAGCATCGACGAGCTCGAGACCGGCGGCGAGGCGCCGCTCGACACTCGCGTCGAGACGCTCTCGAAGAACAAGATCGAGATCGCGCAGCGCCTCGCCCGCATCGACGACAGCTTCAATATCCTGAAAGCGATCCGGCTCGATTTCGAGGAACTCGGCCAGCGCCAGGCCCAGCTCGAACGCTCGCTCGCCGACGTCGAAACCGACCCCGAGGGCAAGACCCTCGTCGACCGCCAGAACGCGCTGAACGATTTCGTCCTCCAGTCGCGCCAGCGGCTCGGCGCGTTGCAGGAGACGCTGGCGACGCTGAACGCCTTCAAGACGGAGTTGTCGAAGTCGCAGGCCGACCTCGTTCCGCTGAAGGCGCCGGTGTTCGGCATCGAGGCCATGATCGCCGAGGTCGGCGCCACCCGCGATCTCCTTGCGAACACCGTCGGCGAGATCGAGGCGAACGGCGACGTCACCCTCGCCTCGCGCGTCGATGCCCTCGCCAGGAGCAAGCGCGAGGTCGAAGACCGCCTCGCCCGCATCTTCGACAATTTCAACGCGCTCGATGCCTTGCGCAAAGACATCGGCGGCATCTTCTCGACGATCAGGAACAGCCTGAACCGAATCGGGTGAGAAGCCCGAGCTGCGTAGGATGGGTAGAGCGCAGCGAAACCCATAACCACGATCACCGTGGAAAGGGTGCGATGGGTTTCGCTTCGCTCTACCCATCCTACAGCCCGCAATCACGCCGCGCCGAAACATCCAGACACATCATATCTCCGCGCACCCGATCAATGCCGCCAACATGTCCCGCGGGTGCCGCAACTTGGACGCATTCGGCCGCCTTCTATGAGGCGTGTCTGGGGGCACGGCCGTGCCGTGTTTAGACCAAACCTTCTAGGGGTATGACTGTGAAGAAAATTGTAATTGCTCTGGGTGCGACGCTTGCTCTGGTGACGGCTGCGAACGCTGCGGATCTGCCGCGTCGCCAGCCCGTTCCCGTCTATCCTGCGGAGCAGGCGCCGATCGGCAAGATGCCGATTGGCAAGAGCCCGATTGGAAAGGCCCCGATCGGCAAGGCGCCCGGCCCGGTCGCTGCGCGCTACTGACGCGCAACGGAAATACGCGCAAGAAATCTGCGTAAGCGGCCGGTAGTCGAGGGGCACAACGTGACGAACACATCTGATCGATCGGGATCCTGCATCCTCGCGGGATTCGCTCTCGCGGCGATGCTCGCCTGCACCACCCCCTCGGCCTCGGCCCACGAAGCGAACAAGCGCGTTGCCGACGCCAATGCGCTTGCTACGACCGACGCCGCATCACGACCGGCGCCGCAATCGACGCGGCGCTCCGTCGCACGCGCAGAGAAAGGTCCCTACTACGTCGACTTCCGCGCGCGGACGGCGGCGAGCTGGGGCCATGCGTTCGTCTGGTACGGCAAGACCAGCGAGCGCGCCGTCGAAGTCGCGGGCCTCACGCCCGCCGGCGACACTTGGGCCTATGTGCTCGGTCACCTCACCTGGGTGCCAGCCGAAACCGGCGCGAGCTACGGCGATCTCGATCCGGACTATCTGACCGCGAACTACCGCGTCTATCTGAGCGAAGCCGACGCCAAGCGCGTCTTCGCCTATATCAAGAAATTGCAGGCGAGCTCGCCGGTCTGGAACGCTGAGACCACCAACTGCACCGGCTTCATCGGCGACATCGCCGAGTTCATGGGCCTGCAGGTCCCCTACCGCTGGCAGCGCCCGGAAAAATTCGTCAACAGCCTCAAGGAAATGAACGGCGGCCGCCAGATGGTGCGGCTGTCGGCGGAGTAGTTCTACCGTCATTGCGAGCGCAGCGAAGCAATCCAGAGTCCCTCCGCGGAGACAGTCTGGATTGCTTCGCTGCGCTCGCAATGACGGTGTTGAAGCAGCGGGGCTAAGAACCGACTCAGCGGTGCCGGCCTGACGGAAACCGGCGTCCAATTATCCGCCCTGCGGAATCACCCTCATCGCTCGCATGACGCCCCGCACGCCCGGCTGATAGACTTTTCCTACCCCCGGCGGCATCCTGCCGCCATCAACCGATAACAGAGCGCCACGCGAGGCGGGGGAAACAGATCATGCTGCAGACACGGTTCACAAAGCTCGTCGGCGTCGAGCACCCGATCGTCCAGGGCGGCATGCAATGGGTCGGACGCGCCGAGCTGGTCGCCGCGGTCGCGAACGCTGGCGCGCTCGGCTTCATCACGGCGCTGACCCAGCCGACCCCGGAAGACCTGACCAAGGAGATCGCGCGCTGCCGCGACCTCACCGACAAGCCCTTTGGCGTCAACCTCACCATCCTGCCCGCGATCAAGCCGCCGCCCTACGCCGAATACCGCGCCGCCATCATCGAGGCCGGCATCACCGTGGTCGAGACCGCCGGCAACAAGCCGCAGGAGCATGTCGATGAGTTCAGGAGGCATGGCGTCAAGATCGTGCACAAATGCACCAGCGTCCGCCACGCGCTCTCGGCCGAGCGCATGGGCGTCGACGCCATCTCGATCGACGGGTTCGAATGCGCCGGCCACCCCGGCGAGGACGACACCCCCGGCCTGATCCTGATCCCGGCCGCCGCCAACAAGATCAAGATCCCGATGATCGCCTCGGGCGGCTTTGCCGATGCCCGCGGCCTCGTCGCCGCCCTGGCGCTCGGCGCCGAGGGCATCAACATGGGCACCCGCTTCATGGCCACCAAGGAAAGCCCGATCCACCAGCTCATCAAGGAGAAGATCGTCGCCAATGACGAGCGCGAGACCGAGCTGATCTTCCGTACCATGCGCAACACCTCGCGCGTTGCCAAAAACGACATCTCGACCAAGGTCGTCGCCATGGAGAAGGAAGGCGCGAAGTTCGAGGACATCCGCGAGCTGGTTGCGGGCGCCCGTGGTAAGATGGTCTATGCGACCGGCAATTCGGACGAAGGCATCTGGTCGGCGGGCCAGGTGCAGGGCCTGATCCAGGACATCCCGAGCTGCGCCGAGCTGATCTCCCGCATCGTGCGCGAGGCCGAAGCCATCATTCGCAGCCGGCTCGAAGGCATGATCGCTCATCCGAGCGCACAAGCCGCTGAATAATCACTGCAAGAAGCGAGAGTAATTCATGAAGGCTTATGTCTACGGCCCTGACGGCGCTCAGATTTCCGACGTCGCTCAACCAAAGCCTAAGGGCACGCAGGTGCTGGTCCGCGTCCGCGCCTGCGGGCTGAACCGCGCCGACACCGGCATGCGCAAGGGCCACGCCCATGGCGCCGCCGGCGGTGCCGGCACCGTGCTCGGCATGGAATGGGCCGGCGAGGTCGCCGAGCTCGGACCGGATGCCAAGGGCGTGAAGGTCGGCGACCGCATCATGGGCTCGGGCGGCGCGGCGTTCGCCGAATACACCCTGGCCGATCACGGCCGGCTGTTCCGCGCGCCATCGAACATGAACTTCGAGGAAGCCGCCACCCTGCCCGTCGCGCTCGCGACCATGCACAACGCGGTCGTCACCGTCGGCGGCATTCAGCCCGGCCAAGCCGTGCTGATCCAGGGGGCGAGCTCCGGCGTCGGTCTGATGGCGATGCAGATTGCGAGGCTCAAGGGCGCCAAGCTCGTGATCGGCTCGTCGACCGATCCCTATCGCCGCGGCCGGCTTAGGGAGTATGGCGCCGACCTCGCCGTCGACTCCTCCGACCCCAAATGGGTGGACGAGGTGCTGAAGGCGACGAACGGCGAAGGCGTCGACCTCATCGTCGACCAGGTCTCGGGCAAGGTCGCGAGCCAGAACCTCGCCGCCACCAAGGTCAAGGGCCGCATCGTCAATGTCGGCCGGCTCGGCGGCACCCATGCCGATTTCAACTTCGACCTGCATGCCGCACGCCGGATCGACTATGTCGGCGTCACCTTCCGCACCCGCACCATCGAGGAGGTCCGCGAGATCTTCGACGAGGTCCGCAAGGACATCTGGGGCGCGGTCGAGTCACGCAAGCTGCAGCTGCCGATCGACAAGGTCTATGCCTYCGCCGACATCGACAAGGCGTTCGAGCACATGGAGGCGAACAAGCATCTGGGGAAGATCGTCGTGACGCTGTGATGCCTGGCCGGGCGACGAGCGCGCGGTCTCGTAGGGTGGGCAAAGCGAAGCGTGCCCACCACAGCGGTTGATCAGGAGACACTTGTTGGTGGGCACGGCGCTACGCGCCTTTGCCCACCCTACGAGACTGAGCCAGTGGCATAAGCGAGCATTCAATTCGGAAGCATTCGCAATAGTTTCGCTCCTGCAACTCACTCGCGACTACAGCTGTGGATCGTCGCTTGATGTTCAGCCCTAGGCTGCTAAATCCCCGGCCATGAGCGCACAGCACAACAAGACCTCGGTCGCCGCAATCTCGATCTTCGCCAGCGGCGGCATGGCAGCGGCCAAGTTTGCGGTCGGGATCGCGATCGGCTCGCTGGCGCTGATTTCGGAGGCCCTGCATTCCTCGATCGACCTGGTCGCGACCATCATCACCTGGGCGGTGGTGCGGGTGTCCGACAAGCCGGCCGACGAAGAGCACCATTACGGCCACGGCAAGCTGGAGAGCATCTCCGCGCTCGGTGTCACCGCCCTGCTCTACGTGCTGGCCGGGGGCATCCTGGTCGAATCCTACAGCCGCCTGCGCGAGGGAACTCCGCCGCCGACCATCTCGGCCGTACCGTTCGTGGTGCTGGTGATCGACATCGTCGTGAACTTGTGGCGTGCCCGCGCCCTGCACCGCGCCGCACGGGAAACGCGCAGCCAGGCGCTCGCGGCGGACGCGCTGCATTTCGCCTCCGACGTACTCGGCTCGTTCGCCGTGATCATCGGCCTGATCCTGGCCGCCCTCGGCTTCTGGTGGGGCGACGCCGCGGCCGCTGCCGCCGTCGCCGTGATGATCGCCCTGCTCGGCCTGCGCATGGCCGGCTCGACCGTGCAGACGCTGGTCGATCGCGCCCCCGAGGGCGCGCAGGAGAAGGCCACGGCCGCGATCCTTGGCGTGCCCGGCGTGATCGACGTCGAGCGGTTGCGGCTGCGCATGGTGGGCGCGACCATGTTCATCGACACCATCGCGAAGGTGCCGCGAACCTATCCGATCGACCGCGTCGAGGAGATCAAGCGCAAGGCGCAGGCGGCGGTCGACAAGGCATTCGGCGACGCCGACCTTACCTTCACCGCCGTCCCCGTCGCGCGCGACAACGAGACCGTGCGCGACCGGATCATGGTCATCGCACACAATTCCGGCCTCGCCATCCACCACGTCACGGTGCACGACCTCGGCGCCAAGCTCATCGTCGGCATCGACCTCGAGGTCGACGCCGGGATGCAGCTCGACGCCGCCCATGACATCGCCAACACGCTGGAGCGCAGCATCCAGGAGGAGTTCGGCGCCGACGTCGAGGTGGACGTCCATATCGAACCATTGGAACCGGAACTGCCGTTCGGGGTCGATGCCGTGCCGGAACGGGTGCGGGCCATCGCCTCCGCCCTGACGGAATATGCCGCCGGCGGCGAGATCTACGACATCCACAATGTGCGTGTCCGCAACACCGACGCCGGCGAGATCGTCAATTTCCACTGCCGTGCCACGCCCTCGATGAGCGTGATCAAGGTGCACGAGCATGTCGACGCGATCGAGCGCGCGCTCCGCCGCGCGTTCCCGAGCGTGAAGCGCGTGATCAGTCACGCCGAGCCGCCGCGGGCGTGACGCGAAATGTGCGGGGAGTCACATGTTCTCGTTTCGGACTCGCCACGCACGTAAGTTTGCGGACGCAAAGTGCGCGTTGGATAAGAATAAATTCGCGTTAACGATTCGTTGACTCTCGACAGCCTGCGAAAACTGGATTCAAATCAGGCTTGATTCGGAAGCGATGTGGGGCTGCTTCCGAACTCAAGTTGCAAGCAGGTTTTCCAGGGGGCAGAAGGCATGTCGCGTGCAGACGCCGCGAACGTGCGCGTCCAATCCGATTCGATCAAGGGATTGGCGCAATCGATCGCGAAACCTGCCTATCATCGGCTCCTGATCGCGGAGCCGGCGCTGCGCCGCGCCGTGCCGACGTTGATCATCGCGTTCCTGGTCACGATYTGTCTCGGCGCGTTCGTGCAGGTCGTCGATCAGACGCGCCAGAAGCGGCAGGTGCTCCGCCACGACATCTCGGCGCTGGCCGACCTGCTCGCAGAGCGGATCGATCGCCTGACCTCGTCGCGGCAGGAGCGGCTCAAGAACATCGAGAACCTGCCGACGCTGCTGCCCGATCTGATCCCGTCCTGGGGCACGGCCTCCGGCCGCCACGTCGTCGTCACCTCGGCCGGCGTCGACCGCCGCATCCTCGCCCGCATTCCGATCGACCGCGACCCCTCAGGCAACGACCGCCTGCTCGATGCCATCACCACGGCGCAACTGCTCGCGGCGCCGCCGCGCGACAGCAACGTCTCCGACATGACGCTGCCGAACGGCAACGCCGCAATGGTGACCTCGCGGCAGATCAAGTCGCTGCCGGGCCTCGTCACCGTGATCCAGGAGCGCAACGAGCCGATCTGGGGCTCGGACGCCGCGCTCTCGGTGACGCTGTCGGCGACCACCGGCTTCGTCGTTCTGATCCTCGGCTTCGCCTTCCACTGGCAGTCCACCCGCGCCCGCGAGGGCGACCTCATCAACGACGCCGTGCGCGGCCGCATCGACACCGCGCTCAACCGCGGCCGCTGCGGCCTGTGGGACTGGGATCTGTCGCGCGGCCGGATCTTCTGGTCGCAGTCGATGTTTTCGATGCTCGGCCTCGACGGCCGTAACGAGCTCCTCACCTTCGGCGAGGTCAATGCGCTGGTGAAGTCCGACGACATCGACCTGTTCGAGATCGCCGACCAGCTCATCTCCGGGAAGATCGACCATATCGACCAGACCTTCCGCATGCAGCACGTCGACGGTCACTGGATCTGGCTCCGCGTCCGCTGCGAGAAGACGCACGGGGCGACCGATTCCAGCGTGCACCTGATCGGCATCGCCGTCGACATCACCGAGCAGAAGAGCCTTGCTGAACGCACCGTCGAAGCCGACCTCCGCCTGCGCGACGCCATCGAGACCATTCCGGAGGCCTTCGTGCTGTGGGACGCGAGCGACCGCCTCGTGCTCTGCAACTCGCACTTCCAGCGCCTGCACAAGCTGCCCGACACCGCCGTCATCCCCGGCACCTCCTACGAGACCGTGCTCGAGGTCGGCCGGATGCCGGAGGTGCGCACCCGCCACAACGAGACGGCCAGCCAGGGTCCGGGCGCACGCACCTTCGAGGCGCAGCTCGACGACGGCAGCTGGCTGCACATCAGCGAGCGCCGCACCAAGGACGGTGGCTACGTCTCGGTCGGCACCGACATCACCCGCATCAAGGAGCACGAGCAGAAGCTGGTCGACAACGATCTGCGCCTGCGCGCCACCGTCATCGACCTGAAGCGCTCCCAGGCCGCGCTGGAGCGCCAGACCAACGAGCTCGCCGACCTCGCCGAGAAGTATCAGCGCGAGAAGACCCGCGCCGAGGAAGCCAACCAGACCAAGTCGAAATTCCTCGCCAATATGAGCCACGAGCTGCGCACGCCGCTGAACGCCATCATCGGCTTCTCCGAGATCATGGGCTCGGGCATGTTCGGCGAGCTCGGCTCGGAGAAGTACCAGGAATACTGCCAGGACATCCTGACCAGCGGCCATTACCTGCTCGAAGTCATCAACGACATCCTCGACATGTCCAAGATCGAAGCCGGCCGCATGAAGCTCGACATGGAAGAGCTCGACCTCGGACAGACGCTCGCGGAGTCCCTCCGTGTCGTCTCCGGCCGCGCACAAGACAAGCATCTGACGCTCGACGCCGGGATCGAGAAATCGATCTCGGTCGTTGCCGACCGCCGCGCGACCAAGCAGATCATCGTCAACCTGCTCTCCAATGCGGTGAAGTTCACGCCCGACGGCGGACGCATCGTGGTGCGCAGTCGGCAGCTCGACGACAAGATCGTGCTGTTGATCGCCGACACCGGCATCGGGATCGCGCCGCATTCGCTGGCACGGCTCGGCCGCCCGTTCGAGCAGGTCGAGAGCCAGCTCACCAAGACCTATCACGGCTCCGGACTTGGACTTGCGATCGCGCGCTCGCTGGCGCAGCTCCACGGCGGCTCGATGCGGCTGCGCTCGAAGATCGAGGTGGGCACCGTCGTCCGCGTGACCCTGCCGCGCGATGCGATCAAGGCGGCGTCCGGGATGTCGGCTGCGGCCTAGTGCATTATCGGTTCTGATTGGATCAGAACCGAAGCTCTGGATTCTTGTTTTGACGCGTTTTCTTCACGCGAACCGGTATCCACTTCGCTCGAAAACGCTGTAGACCCTACAATTGCAGCGACGGCGCGACTTCGCGCGCGACGTTGACCAGCGCCGCAATCAGCGGCGTCATCGGATCGCGCTGCGGAATCACCATGCCGATGCTGTAATTGACATCAGGATCGGTGATCGGGATCGAGCGCACCGTATCGGACAGGCCGAGCGTCTCGGCAAGCTTGGCCGGCATCACGCTCGCCCAGCGCCCCGTCTTCACATGCGTGAACAGCACGAGCAGCGAGTTCGAGGTCAGGGTTGGCGTCGCCTCCGCGCCGACCGAGCGGAGCGCGCGGTCGATGATGCGGCGGTTCTGCATGTCGGGCGTCAGCAGGCACAGCGGCACCTGCCCGACCTCCTTCCACGTCACCGTCTCGCGATCGCCGAACATTCCGTCCGGCGCGGTCAGCAGGCGATAGCTCTCGTTGTAGAGCGGAATGGTGCGCACCTTGCCGATCGGCTCGTTCTCGATATAGGTCAGGCCCGCATCGACCTCGAGATTTTCGAGCAGCCCGAGCACCTCTGATGAGGTGGTGGACTGGATGCGGAAGCGCACCTCGGGATGCTTGGCGCGGAACGGCGTCGTCAGCTGGGCGACCATGCCGAGCACGGTCGGGATCGCCGCGATGCGGATTTCGCCGGAGAGCTTGTGCTTCAGCCCGTTGATCTCGTCACGCATGGCGCGGGCATCGCCCACGATCCGCCGCGCCCAATCCAGCGCCCGCTCGCCCTCGGGGGTAAAACCCTGGAAGCGGGAGCCGCGCTGGACCAGCATCACGCCGAGGATCTCCTCGAGCTGCTTGAGCCCGGTCGACATCGTCGGTTGCGTCACGCCGCAGACTTCTGCCGCGCGTCCGAAATGCCGCTCCTTCGCCAGCGCCAGCAGCAGTTCAAGCTTGTCGATCAACCGGTCGTCCCCTCGGATGCCATCGTGGCACGCAAGCTAGCACGGCAGGTCATTACCAACACGGAAAAACCGGCAAGCGGAACGCGATTAATTGCATTTCCGTATCGTCTGATTGCACTTCCAAATCGATCGCAATTCGCAATCGCAGCATGAGACAGCTTTATTGATCTTCGAACGATTCCAAATAGTTTGCGATCAAGGGACGCTCAATCTGAGAACAAAGAATGACAGCGGTTTACGAGCCTTGGGACGAGACGCGCGGCGCCGAGATCATCGCCGAACATGCGAAGCAAGAGGGCGCGACGCTGGTCATCCTGCACGCCCTTCAGGAGGCGTTCGGCTACGTGCCGGAGGCGGCGATCCCCATGGTGGCGCAGGCGCTGAATCTGTCGCGCGCCGAGGTGCATGGCGTGTTCACCTTCTACCATGATTTCAGGCACAAGCCGGCCGGGCGTCATGTCCTGAAGCTTTGTCGCGCGGAAGCGTGTCAGGCTGCGGGGGGCGATGCTCTCGCTGCGCGCGCCGAGGCGAAGCTTGGCGTGCCCCTCGGTAACACGACCGCCGATGATCGCGTCACGCTGGAGCCGATCTACTGCCTCGGGCTGTGCGCGACCGCACCGTCCGCCATGCTCGACGGCCGCCTCATTGGCCGGCTCGATGAGAAGCGCCTCGATGCACTGGTCGCGGAGGCACAGCGATGAGCATGCGTCTATTCGTCTCACGCGATGCGGGTGCGATTGCGGTTGGCGCCGACGAGGTTGCGCTGGCGCTGGAGCAGGATGCGGCCAAGCGCGGCGTTGCAGTCGAGATCGTCAGGACTGGCTCGCGCGGCATGTACTGGCTGGAGCCGCTGGTCGAGGTTGCGACGCCGCAGGGCCGGATCGCCTTCGGCCCGGTGACCGAGGCCGATGTGCCCTCCCTGCTCGACGCCCTCGCCAGCAACACGCCGCATCTGCTGCGGCTCGGAGCGACCGACGAGATCCCCTGGCTGAAGCGCCAGACCCGCCTCACCTTCGCCCGCTGCGGCGTGATCGATCCGCGCTCGCTTGACGACTACCGCGCCCATGGCGGCTATAAGGGCCTCGAGCGCGCGCTGTCGCTCGGCTCGGATGCGATCCTCGCCGAGGTCACCGCATCCGGCCTGCGTGGCCGCGGCGGTGCGGGCTTCCCGACCGGCATCAAGTGGAAGACCGTCGCGCAAGCGAAGGCCGACCGCAAGTTCATCGTCTGCAACGCCGACGAAGGCGACAGTGGCACCTTCGCCGACCGCATGATCATGGAAGGCGACCCCTTCCTGGTGATCGAGGGCATGACCACCGCCGGCATCACCGTCGGCGCGACCAAGGGCTACATCTACATCCGCAGCGAATACCCCCACGCCGTCGAAGCGATGAACGCGGCCATCAAGGCAGCAAAGCGCGGCGGCTATCTCGGCGACAAGATCGGCGGCTCCACCTACAGCTTCGATCTCGAAGTGCGGGTCGGCGCCGGCGCTTACGTTTGCGGCGAAGAGACCTCGCTGCTGGAGAGTCTCGAAGGACGCCGCGGCCTGGTCCGCGCCAAGCCGCCGCTGCCGGCGCATCACGGCCTGTTCGGCAAGCCGACCGTCATCAACAACGTGCTGTCATTCGCGGCGATCCCCTTCATCCTCGCCGAAGGTGCCAAGGCCTATGCTGATTTCGGCATGGGCCGCTCGCGCGGCACGATGCCGATCCAGCTCGCCGGCAACATACGCCATGGCGGGCTGTTCGAGACCGCGTTCGGCGTGACGCTTGGCGAGCTCGTTGACGACATCGGCGGTGGCACGCTCACGGGCCGCCCGGTCCGCGCGGTGCAGGTCGGCGGCCCGCTCGGCGCCTATTTCCCGCGCGCGCTGTTCGACACCCCGTTCGACTACGAAGCCTTCGCCGCACGCGACGGCTTGATCGGCCATGGCGGCATCGTCGTGTTCGACGACAGCGTCGACATGCGCAACCAAGCGCGCTTCGCCATGGAATTCTGCGCCATCGAATCCTGCGGCAAGTGCACGCCCTGCCGGATCGGCTCGACCCGTGGCGTCGAGACCATCGAGAAGATCATCCGCGGCGAGCGCGTGAGCGAAAATCTCGCGCTCGTCGAGGACCTCTGCAACACCATGAAATTCGGCTCGCTCTGCGCACTCGGGGGCTTCACGCCCTACCCCGTGCTCAGCGCATTGAAGCATTTCCGGGAAGATTTCATCCCGGCCCCGACCACGCTTCAGGCCGCGGAATAGGAGAACGACGATGTCTCTGATCGAAGAAATCGACTACGGCACACCGCGCTCCAAATCGACGACGATGGTGACGCTGACCATCGACGGCAACCAGGTCACGGTGCCCGAGGGCACCTCGATCATGCGGGCCGCGATGGATGCAGGCCACCAGATCCCAAAGCTCTGCGCGACCGACATGGTCGACGCGTTCGGCTCCTGCCGTCTCTGCGTCGTCGAGATCGAGGGCCGCGCCGGCACGCCCGCTTCCTGCACCACGCCGGTCATGAGCGGCCTCGTCGTGCACACCCAGAGCGAACGGCTGAAGAAGCTGCGCAAGGGCGTGATGGAGCTCTACATCTCCGACCATCCGCTCGACTGTCTCACCTGCGGCGCCAATGGCGATTGCGAATTGCAGGACATGGCCGGCGCCGTGGGCCTCCGCGACGTGCGCTACGGCTATGAGGGCGAGAACCACGTCTTCGCCAAATCCAACGGCGAGGTCAACGCCGCCTGGATGCCCAAGGACGAATCCAACCCCTATTTCACCTACGATCCGTCGAAGTGCATCGTCTGCTCGCGCTGCGTCCGCGCCTGCGAGGAAGTGCAAGGCACCTTCGCACTGACCATCTCGGGCCGCGGCTTCGACAGCCGTGT
The DNA here is from genome assembly GCF_052114925.1 of Bradyrhizobium sp. 2TAF36. NCBI lineage: Bacteria > Pseudomonadati > Pseudomonadota > Alphaproteobacteria > Hyphomicrobiales > Nitrobacteraceae > Bradyrhizobium > Bradyrhizobium sp. 2TAF36. The sequence goes on from NZ_JBFRFR010000032.1 coordinate 122,186, forward strand.
TTCGCCCGGCATGAGCGAGAGCTTCCTCGGCTCCGAATGCGTCTCCTGCGGCGCCTGCGTGCAGGCTTGCCCGACCGCGACGCTGACGGAAAAGTCGGTGATCGAGATCGGCCAGCCCGAGCACTCCGTCGTCACCACCTGSGCTTATTGCGGCGTCGGCTGCGCCTTCAAGGCCGAGATGCGCGGCGAGGAAGTCGTGCGCATGGTGCCGTACAAGGACGGCAAGGCCAATCGCGGCCATTCCTGCGTCAAGGGCCGCTTCGCCTGGGGCTACACCAACCACAAGGAGCGTATCCTCAACCCGATGATCCGCGAGCGGATCGAGGATCCCTGGCGCGAAGTGTCCTGGGATGAGGCGTTCTCGTTTGCCGCTGCCAAGATGCGCGGCATCCAGAAGAAATACGGCCGTGACGCCATCGGCGGCATCACTTCGTCCCGCTGCACCAATGAAGAAACCTATCTGGTGCAGAAGCTGATCCGCGGCGGCTTCGGCAACAACAATGTCGACACCTGCGCCCGCGTCTGCCATTCGCCGACCGGCTACGGCCTGTCGCAGACCTTCGGCACGTCGGCCGGCACGCAGGACTTCGACTCGGTGGAAGATACCGACGTCGCGGTCATCATTGGTGCAAATCCCGCCTCCGCCCACCCGGTGTTCGCGTCGCGCCTGAAGAAGCGGCTGCGCCAGGGCGCCAAGCTGATCGTGATCGATCCGCGCCGCACCGAAATGGTGGAATCGCCGCACGTGAAGGCGCTGCACCTGCCGCTGATGCCCGGCACCAACGTTGCGGTCGTGACCGCGCTGGCTCATGTCATCGTCACCGAGGGCCTCGCCAACGAAGCCTTCGTGCGCGAGCGCTGCGACTGGGCCGAGTTCGAGGAATGGGCCGCCTTCGTCGCCCAGCCGAAACACAGCCCCGAAGCCACCGCGATCCTGACCGGCGTCGATCCGCAGGTGTTGCGTGAAGCCGCGCGCATCTACGCCACCGGCGGCAATGGCGCGATCTATTACGGCCTCGGCGTCACCGAGCACAGCCAGGGCTCGACCACGGTGATCGCGATCGCCAACCTCGCGATGGCGACCGGCAATATCGGCCGCCCCGGCGTCGGCGTGAACCCGTTGCGCGGCCAGAACAACGTGCAGGGTTCCTGCGACATGGGCTCGTTCCCGCACGAGCTGCCGGGCTATCGCCACATCTCGGGCGACGCTGTGCGCGACCAGTTTGAGGCGCTCTGGAACGTCAAGCTCAACCCGGAGCCGGGCCTGCGCATTCCCAACATGTTCGATGCCGCGATCGAAGGCACGTTCATGGGCATCTACGTGCAGGGCGAGGACATCCTCCAGTCCGATCCCAACACCAAGCACGTGGTGGCGGCGCTGTCGTCGATGGAATGCGTCATCGTTCACGACCTCTTCCTGAACGAGACCGCGAACTACGCCCATGTCTTCCTGCCCGGCTCGAGCTTCCTCGAGAAGGACGGCACCTTCACCAATGCCGAGCGCCGCATCCAGCGCGTCCGCAAGGTGATGACGCCGAAGAACGGCATGGCCGACTGGGAGGTCACCATCGCCCTCGCCAAGGCCATGGGCTTCGAGATGAACTACAGCCATCCGTCCGAGATCATGGACGAGATCGCGGCACTGACGCCGACGTTTACCGGCGTCTCCTACGCCAAGCTCGACGAACTCGGCTCGGTGCAGTGGCCCTGCAACGAGAAGGCGCCGGAGGGCACCCCGGTGATGCATATCGGCGGCTTCGTSCGCGGCAAGGGCAAGTTCATCGTCACGGAATATGTCGCGACCGACGAGCGCACCGGTCCCCGCTTCCCGCTGCTGCTCACCACGGGCCGCATCCTCAGCCAGTACAATGTCGGCGCGCAGACAAGGCGCACCGAGAACGTGGTCTGGCATGCCGAGGACCGGCTCGAGATTCATCCGCACGACGCCGAGCAGCGCGGTGTGCGCGACGGCGACTGGGTGCGGCTCGCGAGCCGTGCGGGCGAAACCACGCTGCGCGCGGAGATCACCGACCGCGTCTCACCGGGCGTCGTCTACACCACCTTCCATCACCCGGACACGCAGGCCAACGTCATCACCACCGACTATTCGGATTGGGCCACCAACTGCCCCGAATACAAGGTCACGGCGGTGCAGATCTCGCCGTCGAACGGCCCGTCCGACTGGCAGAAGGCCTATGACGCGCAGGCGCAGCACTCCCGCCGCATCGCGCCGGCCGAGGCAGCGGAGTAACGGCATGCACGTGCCGGTCCAGGCCATCGACCGCGAGATCTGGCGCGACGGAGTCGCGTCCGAAGGCGCGCGCCTGATCCCGGAGGAGACGCCGCTGGCGCTGACCTATAACGGCGGCAGCTATGCCGTCATGATGGGGACTCCACAGAACCTCGAGGATTTTGCGGTCGGCTTCAGCCTGGACGAAGGCATCATCAGGTCGGTCGACGACATCAAGTCGCTCGAAGTGGTCCGCCTCGACGACGGCATCGAGCTGCGCATGTGGCTGGCGTCGGAAGATGCCGCGCGCATCAGCGAGCGGCGGCGGCACATTGCCGGCCCGACCGGCTGCGGCATTTGCGGCATCGATTCAATCGCCGAGGCCGTGCGGCCCGCGGCCGTCGTCCCACCAGGGTCCAGCTTCACGCCGCAACAGATCATGACGGCGATGCAGGCGATCGCGCCCCTGCAATCGATCAACATGCAGACGCGCGCGGTCCACGCTGCAGCCTTCTGGTCGCCATCGAATGGCATTGTGGCCCTGCGCGAGGACGTCGGCCGCCATAACGCGCTAGACAAGCTCGCAGGTTCGCTGGCGCGCAGCCGGACGGACGCTAGCGTGGGCATGGTGCTGCTGACGAGCCGTGTCTCGGTCGAGATGGTGCAGAAGACGGCCGCAATCGGCGCCCCGGTGCTGGTCGCCGTTTCGGCGCCCACCGCGCTCGCGGTTCGCACCGCGGAGGCCGCCGGCATCACGTTGATCGCGATTGCCCGCAGCGATGGGTTTGAAGTATTCACGCACCAGAGTCGCGTTACGGCTCATCGTGCTCGGGAGATTATCGATGTCGTCGCCTGACCGCCTCGTCTACATGGCCAACCAGATCGGTACCTTCTTCAAGAGCCAAGGTCACGACAAGGCCGTGCCGGGAATCGCCGACCACATCAAGAAGTTCTGGGATCCCCGGATGAAGCGCGCGATCTTCGCTCATCTCGACGCGGGCGGCGCAGGCCTGGAGCCGAACGTGCGCGAGGCTCTTACCTCGCTGAAGCAGACGACGTCCCTTCCAGCAGCGCCGTAAATACGCGCCTCACCTCGCTCTGCGTTTCCTTCACGCGCGCCTCCAGTGACGAGAAGTCGGGCGCATCGCCGGCGCGCGCCATCACGCGCTGAAGGTCGGTGCCGGCAGTCTCGGGCTTGAAGCCGTCGCTGACGCAGAGCCGCAGGATCTGCGTCAGGTCGTGATAGAGCCGCGCCGCCGCGCGCAGGATCTCCGCCTCCGATTGCGGGAGCACGTTGAGCTTGGCGGCGTTGTCCAGAACCTGAAGGGTGCTGACGTCGAGAATTTCAGGCTTGTCATGGGCGTGCACGAGCTGGAGATATTGCGCGATGAAGTCGATATCGACCATGCCGCCTGCAGCGTATTTGAGATCCCAATGGTCGCTATCGCCCTTCTCCTGCGCGATGGCGCGCCGCATGTCGGCGACGTCGTTGGCAATGGTCGCCCGATCGCGGCGGCGGGTCAGGACATCGCGGATGATACGCTCGATCCGCTCACGGAATTCACCCGAGGCCGATACCACGCGGGCGCGGGTCAGGGCCATGTGCTCCCAGGTCCAGGCCTCGTTGGCCTGGTAGTCCGCGAATGAGACGAGGCTCGACGCCACCGGACCGGCGCGTCCCGACGGGCGCAGCCGCATGTCGATCTCGTACAGCACGCCGTAATTGGTGCGTGTGGTGAAGGCACTGATCAGGCGCTGGGTGAAGCGCGCGAAGTAGTGGGCGCCCTGAAGCGATTTGGCCCCGTCGGAGTCCGGATTGTCGCTGTCGAAATCGTACAGCAGGATCAGGTCGAGATCGGACGATGCCGTCATCTCGCGGCTGCCGAGCCGGCCCATCGCGATGATCGCGGTCTCCTGATCCTTGATACGTCCGTGTTGGGCGGCGAAGCGTTCGGCGACAAGATCGTGCACGGTGTGGACGATGCCTTCGGCGACATCGGCGAAAGCCGTGCTGGCCTGCTGCGCCGAGACCGTACCGGAGAGAATGCGCGTGCCGATCAGGAACAGGCTCTCCTGCCCGAACAGGCGGAGACGGTCGAGAAATTCCTCATAGGAGTCGGCGTCGCGCACCGTCGCGGCCAATCGCGCCGACAATTCCCGCTTGTCCGGCATCGCGCCGAAGAATCTGGGATCGATCAGGCCGTCCATGAGCTGCGGCTTCCGCGCCAGCATCTCGCCGAGCCGCGGCGCCGCGCCCAGCACCAGCGCCACGAGCGCGACGAGATCGCGGTTCYGGCCGAGCAGCGTGATCAGCCGCCCGCCAAGCTGGAGTGCCTGGAGGAACTGATCGAACGCCACGACGGCGCGATCCGGCTCCTCGGCCCGCGCGAGGCCGTCGATCAGGGCCGGCACGAACTCGACGAAAGCGCTTCGCGTCTGGTCGTTGCGGAACACGCGGTAGTCGCCTGTGATCCAGTCACGTATGGTCTGCGCGAGTGCGGCCGGCTTCTTGAAGCCGAGCGTCGTCAAATATTGCAGTAGGCGCGGATCGTCAGGACCTGCACTGTAGTCGAGCGCCGGCAGCTTTGCCGTGCCGGTCGGGTCATCGCCCTCGAACAGCTTTTCGTAGTGTCCCTGCACGATCTGGAGCTGCCGCAACAGGTCGCGCGCGAAGGCTTCGCGATCCGGATAGCCGAAGAAGCGCGCAAAGCGCTCGACCGCCTCCTTGTCGTCGGGCAACGCATGGGTCTGCTCGTCGGCGATCATCTGGAGGCGGTGCTCGACACGGCGCAGGAATTCATAGGCAATGGTCAGCTCGTCACGCGCGGCAAAGGTGATCCAGTTGCTGGTGGCGAGAATATCGAGCGCGGCGAGCGTCGGCCGCACCCGCAACTCCGGATGGCGACCGCCGGCGATCAGCTGCTGCGTCTGCGCGAAAAATTCGATCTCCCGAATGCCGCCACGCCCGACCTTGACGTTGTGCCCCTCGACCGCGATCTCGCTCTGGCCGCGATAGGTCTGCATCTGCCGCTTCATGTCGTGGACGTCGGCAAGCGCGGCGAAGTCGAGATGCTTGCGCCAGACGAAGGGCGCGATTTCGGCGAGCAGCGCCTCGCCCGCTTTGGCATCGCCGGCACAGGCACGCGCCTTGATCATCGCGGCGCGCTCCCAGGTGCGCCCTTCCCGCTCGTAATAGTTCAGCGCGGCGTCTCGCGAAATCGCCACTTGCGTCGAGGACGGATCGGGACGCAGGCGCAGGTCGACGCGGAAGACGTAGCCGTCATAGGTACGCTGCTGGAGAATGCGCGCCACGCCCTGCGTCACCCGCACGAAGAACGGCTGCGGCTCGATGTCGGGCGCGAGCGTCGTGGCATCGGGATCGAAGAACACGATGAGGTCGATGTCGCTGGAATAGTTCAGCTCGCCCGCCCCCATCTTGCCCATCGCGAGCACGATCAGGCCGCAGCCCTCTTCCGGAGCTTCGGGATTGGGCGGCAGGATTTTTCCACGTGCGGCTTCCTGACGCAGCTGATATTGGAGCGCCGCCTGCACCGAGGATACCGCGACATCGGTCAGCGCCGCCGTCACCCGCATCACCGGCCAGACGCCGCCGATATCGCACAGCGCGGTGAGAAGCGCCGCTTCCGCCTTCATCCTGCGAAGCCGCCGCATCACCTCGGCTTCATCGGTCGCCACAAGGACCGCATCCCTCGCCTCCGCGATGAGCGCGGCCAGATGCGCGTCCGGATCGCATTCGAGCAGCCGGATCAGGCGCGGCGCCTCGGCGCGCGCGAGATCAAACAGATAGGGTGAGAATTCGGCGATGCCGGCCAAAATATCCCGCGCGAAGGGATGGACCAGCAGGGCCTCGAGACGGGCTGATTGAACCGGCTCGAGCTCAGCCAGCCAGTTTTCAAGACGTCGTTCTTCAGTTGTGGAAGCGGCAATATGGGGAGCCTCCGCGAAGCGCGCGGCCAGGCCCTCACCATGCTTGTCCGCGTTTCCCGGCGCGGAGTGGTTCATGCCACCTTCTGTGGCACATCCTGCATTGGCGGAGCAACCCTGTCGCCGACACGCGCCGGGAGCACCAGCGTGGCGACGAGGCCGGGCTGGGCATCACCCAGCCGCAATTCTCCGCCATGTAATGTCGCAACCGCGGCGGCAAGGCTGAGACCGAGGCCGGAGCCCGGCAGCGTGCGGCTGGCTTCAAGCCGCACGAATCGCTCGACGACATGCTTGCGGTCGGCTTCGGGGATACCAGGGCCGCGATCGGTGACGCTGAGCAGCACCTGGTCGCCCTCGCGCTTCGCCTCGATGATGATCTGCCTGCTGTCCATGCTGACCACGGTTCCACCGGTCTGCGCGACCGGCTTGCCGTATTTGATCGCGTTCTCGACCAGGTTGGCGAGCGCCTGGCTGATCAATTCGCGGTTGGCGTGAACCGGCGAGGGATTGGTCTTGACCTTCAAGGTCATGCCGTCCTCCTCGGCCAGCGGCTCGTAGAGCTCGTGGATGCCGCCCGCCACGTCGGCCGCGTCGAAATCGTCCATGTTGCCGCGCGCCTGTCCGGACTCGGCGCGCGCGATCATTAGGAGCGCATTGAAGGTGCGGATCAGGCCGTCGGATTCCTCGATGGTCCGCTCCAGCGCGACACGGTAATCGGCTTCGCTGCCCGATTTCGCCAGCGCCTCCTCGGCGCGGTTACGCAGGCGCGTCAGCGGCGTCTTGAGATCGTGCGCAATGTTGTCGGAGACCTCCTTCAGCCCCGCCATCAGCGCCTCGATCCGCTCCAACATGGCATTGAGGTTTTCCGCAAGACGATCGAGTTCGTCGCCGCTGCGCCCCACCGGCAGGCGCCCACTGAGATCGCCCGTCATGATGCGTTGCGCGGTGCCGGTCATCGCGTCGATGCGCCTCAACACCCTGCGCGCGACGAAGATGCCGCCGCCGAGGCCAAGCACTACGACGATCAGGACCGACCATTGCGCGGCCTTGGCGACGATGCCGAAGAGGCGCCGCCGCTCGGCGAGGTCGCGGCCGATCAGGAGCCGGAAGCCGTTTTCCAATTCGGTGACGCGCACGAGCGCGCGATGGTCGCGGTCATCCGCGTCCTCGATCCGGCGATAGGCGGTCTCCGTCCAGCCAAACGTCGCCATCACGCCCGGCGCCAGCGAGCCGACATTGCCGGCGATCGCCTGGCCCGTGGGCGTGGTCACAAGGTAGAGATTGGCGCCCGGTCGCAGTGCCCGATATTCGATCGCGCGTACGAGGCCGACCAGGCCGCGGCGGCCGTAGATCTCGTTGATCTCCGAGGTCTCGGCATTCACCGTCTGCGTGATCTCTTCGGTGATCAACCGCCGCGTGTTCCAGGCGAAATAGCCGAGCAGCGAGGCTGCGAACATCGCGAACAGCAGCAGGTAGACCAGCGTCAGCCGGAATGCCGTGGTGCGGACGAGTTTACCGAATGCCGTCACGGATCATGTATCCATTTTTAGTACCGCGCCTGCCATCACCGAGCATCGTCACATCTCGTATTCTGATTTGTTTACAGTAGCATAGCTTCAGGAACCATCGTCTGACTTCGCACAAATTCGCCGAACGCCAGCCGGTTCTGGCAAAAAAGTGGTAAGCTGACGCATCCGTCCCTTTATCGTATCCGTGATGGTCACACATCCCGACAAGTCGATTGTGGAACGACTGACCATGACCAGCAAAGCATCCGTGACGGTAGGTGGTATGCGGAGGGGGAACGTTAAAGTGACACTCAATTCGAACCAAGTTAAATCCCTGCAAGCTGGCGTTCATGCGGACACTGGGGGACTCTACTTGGCGGTGCGCGGGAGCGGTGATCGGGTGTCCGCTTCACTGACCTCGAAGGCAAGCGGGCGATACCTTACTCGCTCTCATCACCGGTGGCGGAACGCTTGGTAGCAAACAATAATTGCGAGGCCGAAAAGCCCCGTTCCTGATCAGGGATACGCTGGGTGCGATTTAACTGCAGAGGGTAAAAGACCCCCTGGACCGTTGAGCGTTCTGGTGGTGGTCGGTGGCGTAATGCTTGACGTCGATCGGATAGCATCGACCCGCTAGCGACAAAGCTTACGAACGACACAGCAGCCGACCGATTGACCGTGGCCGGCTTGTTGCTATCCGCGCCGGCCGGAGCGGCCCTGGTCTCTCTTACCCGTCCTCATTGGAGCTTCCTTGGAAGAGCTGGGGCCACTCCTGCTCTCGAAGAGAAGCGACATTCCGAACCGGCAGGCCCCCATCGTTTCGAAGACAGATTAAGCAATTCGGCGGTTCCTTCGGGGAACCGTAGAATACGTTTGAAATTTAACAAATTATTCCGCTAAATTTTCTCACTGGGGCTGTTTGCATATTTCACTTAGATCCTTTCGCCCGGCTTTTGCTCGGAAATGCGCAAGCCGTAGCAGATCCCCTGTCGCGTCCTACGTTGAATGGGTGCCCATGTGTATTTCCAAAGGCGCTCGCGAAGTGCTTTGCCTGACCAACGCCTTCAAGGAGATCAAGAGCCCGGGGACGCGACTAGCGGTTCTCCTGCTTATCGAAGAGCTGGCGCAGAAAGATGATCCACTCGTCCCAAAGAGATTCCCGCCGACCTTTCAGCGAATGGGGGGCGATTAGATTATAGACCGGCGGGCACCGCCGCTTGTGGTCTATGTAGCTTGCGGACCACCAGCATGAACCGGCGCGCCTGCTGAGACAGAGATAAATCCCAGGCTGAAAGCTGAATTCGAAGCGCAGGCGCTGGCTATCAGAAGCTTGCCGTCGAAAGGGCTGAACGGTTGCACCTGCCATTACGGCAATGCGCCGCCCGAACCGGCCTAATCCCCTGGACCAAGCCTAGTTCCCTCTTAACGATGCTCTCAGCTTTTCTGCGCTTCTGCCAACCAATGATCTACCCTGTCAGGGCATGAACCCGAATCGCCTTATCGCTGCGATGGGAATTTGCCTCGCTCTAATTGTCTACGCCACGTTGGCTAGACTGGCGGGTCGACCAGCATTGCTGGGCCACGCCGAAACGTATTGGGTCGTCGTCGTCGAGCGGTTCAGCGCATATGGCCTGCTAGGATTTCTGCTTTCCTTTCTGCTACCCGGTCGGTTCACGCTCTCTTGCGCTCTGGCAACAAGCGTGTCTGTCTTGCTTGAGCTCCTGCAAGCGTTGACACCTAACCACGAGCCAGCGTTTTTCGACCTCTCTCAGAAGGTGGTGGGTAGCATCATCGGAGTTACACTCGCCCAGGCCATTTTGATATTTTTGCCTCGGCCGCCAGCGTGAGCTGGCGGGCCAAATGTTCCGGGCGTCAGTTCAGAATGAACGAGCGATGCCTTCACCATAGTCCACTGACTATGGTCCCCACCAAGGGGGTGTTGCCGTCGCGGTAAGCCGACGCAGTCCGAAACACCGCAAGGCGGTGTTGAACAATCTGAACGCGATCAACGCGACGCGATCATCACGTAAATAGTATCGATGTACAGGCAGGCATCGATGGGCTCGCTGCAATCGCAGCCTAACCTAGCCCTGCCAAGTCAACCAAAGGCCCCGCCAAACTCTTAATGAGAGTGGGGCGTCGCTGTCTATCGGTATTTGTACGGACCGCTGATCGGCGTTGATGACATTAGACTGGCCCCGCAAGGCGGCCCTCTCTTATTGCGGACTTACCGCCGTCGTCATTTACCACCCTGAACTCCGCAGACTGACTGGCAGGAACTTGGGACGCCAAGCGTCACTTAAATGATGCTGAGCTTGTCTCTCGGCTGGCGGAGCGGCCCCGGCAGTACATCAAAGCGCCTCCCAGCCGGGCCCGTCTCCCTAAAAAGGCTGTTCCAGTGCGAATGGCGACAGGCAGCGCGGTGCGCCGGACGGGCGAATTGCTGAAAGCAATTCGACGGGCGCCCCGATAATTTAGTAAAGCAAAGTGAGGGCGCCCCAGCACCCGAGATCCAGTTACAAGTGGAGCGCAGAGGCCCGCTTCTCGTGCTTGAAATTTCCCCCTTCGGCACATCCCTTTTGGTGGACGTCGGCGGGAGGTGAGGCGGCGCACTTTTGAACTCGGCCCCCCATTACATGGCACGTTAAAAAACGTGTCTTAGACGTTTTGCAACGTGTTCTTGGGACGCGTCATGCGATGGGCCGGCCACCGGATTTCCCCAAGGACACGTTGCAAAACGTCAAAAACTCGTTGCACGACGAATGACTCCCGAAAGCTTAGCCCTCATGCAGGGTTAAGAGATTGCAACGGGCCAGATCTCTCGCCAGCGGTTCAAGATGTCTATCGATCTGGCAGTGAGCCCAGTCAGCCAATTCCACGCAACATTCGCGAAACGGGAAAGGCTCGGGCAAACCTAAGTATCCCGCCGGCCGCAGACGCTGGCGGGGTACCGTGGGCCCGGCGGATCGAAGATGTTGTCCGCAGCCGATACACCCCGCGGGCTACCGCTTCGCGCTGAACTCCTTCCGCAGATCAGGTCGAAATCGCCAGCCGGCTCAATCGAGATGTCCGTACAATAGCTCGTTAACCATCCTGACTGGAGAAATTTTCGGCCAACCGTAGACACGACGCGGATCGGACCATACCTCGGTTGCCTCGCAAAGCTGCGAGACAAAGCGGCCGCCGCCAAGTAGTGCAAATACGAAGCGACGGCCTGACCACCACCGACTAATAGGGAGTCGATAATGGCTAAGTCTGCTTATATCTCCGATTCGCTGCCCCCGCCCCTCCTGTTGCTCAAGGCCAGCGCGCCCGTCGCCGAGGCGCTGCACTCGCTTGCGGTGGAGCTTTGCTTCGCCGCCGTCGCAGTGGCTGTGTCCAGCGGCCCGCACAACGCCTAGGCTTCGATCGCGTTCGATGCATTGCGTCGTTGTTGCGGCGCAGTACACGATCGCGACGACGCTTTGCCCTCCGATCTGATCCGCCTTCGCGACGGATGAGACCGGTCCTGACTGCCGCGTTTGGATTTTCCGGAACCGGCAGCTCGGCGAACCGACGCGATCATTGGCCTCGCGATCTCTCAAATACTTAGAGGGATCCAATATGTCGTCCATTTTCCAATTGCCGGCGCTTGCGGCTTGCACATCCAAGATCTATCGCCCCGAGGGCGATACCACCGGCTTGCGCCGCATTTACAATGATGCCAGCCGCGTCGCGGTGTGGGCTTGCCCGATGCCGCAGGTGTCCCGCATCGCGCTCGACCGTGCCGTTGGCGCCGCCGGATATCTTCTGGCCAACCACAACACGGTTTACGTGGGTGAGACCAAGAACGGGTTCTCGCGAGTTATCGACCACCTCGACGATCCGACCAAGAACTTTGCTCGCGAGGTCTACGTGATCGTCGGCTACCCCGATCCGTGGCTGGACAAGCTGCCGGTCCTTTACCTTCAGTATCGCCTCTGGGAAATCGCGCAGTCGATGAACTATGTGGTCGTCACCAATTTGCGCGACCCGCAGATCCCGGCGGTGCCGGAGGAAAAGCGCGCCGAGTTGGAGCGCATTGTCATGGACGCCCGCGTCTTCCTGTTCGACGCCGGCTGCCGTGCGCTCGATTCGAACTTCGACAACCAGCACTCGGCGATGCTTGCTCCCGAGGTCGAGGTTGATCCGATCGGCCCCGAGGATGGCGACCCCATGCAGATCGATGTCCGCGTCGATCCCGCAAACAGTAGCGAGCGCGAACTGCTCTATACAGGGATCTATGCCCGCGGTTATCCGCATTCTGAGCGCGGTTTCATCGTGACCGCAGGGTCCGAAGTTCGCAACGTCGTCAATCCGAGCGCGCACAAGATCATTACCGATCGTCGTAAGGAATTGCGAAACAAGAAGGTGCTGGTCGATATCGATGGTGTTGGCGATCGATCTCGCCTGATCGCAAACGTCTGGTTCCCGTCGGCAGCCATTGCCGCCAAGGTGGTGACCGGCGCGCACATCGGCGTCCGCGTGTGGCAGCCGGTACGCCACCCCCACACCATCCTGATCGACGCTTAGGAGGGTAAGGCATATGTCCTCTAAGTACTCGCAGGAATTCGAACAGCTGCTCAGTGCACAAAGCGGTGAGGCCGGCCGAGCCCCTGAAGCGCCTGAGACCTACAGCCCTGAAGATGCGCACCCGCTGGTGTGGTGGCGGCTATTGCCCCCGCATCAGCTGGACGGCGCGGAGCATCTCCAAGTTTCCGCCGCGCTCGACGGGCTTGCCGTCATGGGAGGCGGCACGGAAGCCGCTGCTGCGTTGGCGGGCGATGCCACCGCTGCCGTCGGAATGGCGCTTTCGCTGATACCGCTGCGCGTCGTGACGCTGCAGATCGACATCGTCATGTCGGCTCTTCTGTCTTGCGCGCTTGCGGGCGATCCCGCCTCGGTACTGGTTCTGTCGCACGTTCTTGGCCGCTGCCAGTGGGGTGATCCTTCCGCCGAGGAACTGGGCCTTGCCTGGCTCGACCGGCACAAAGCTTGCCCGATGAGCAGCGAACAGTTTGCCGCAAGCGAAGCGGCTCTTGCCGCTGCATTCTGCGAAGGCGAGGAGTAATCATGCGGATCCAGATTTTCTCCGATCTGCATGCTGATGTCCTCCCTATCAAGCATATCGTTCTTGCGGAGGGCATCGATGTCGTCGTGGTTGCCGGCGACACCTGCGAAGGCGCACGACGCGCCTTCGAACGGCTGCGCCAGATCGTGCCATTGGCCATCCCGATTGTTATGGTCATGGGAAATCACGAATATTATCGCCGCTTTCTTCCGCCCGAGCTGGAGGAAGCGCGTGCGCTGGCGCCTTCGTTTAACGTTCATCTCCTTGAAGATGCCGAGGTCACACTTGGGGGCACCCGCTTCGTGGGCGCAACCTTGTGGACGGACTATCGCCTTTTTGGCGACACAGGTCCCGGTCATGCAGACTTGCGCGGCCGCCATGAACGATCACCGCTTCATCGGTTGGCTGAAGAAGCCGTGGCTCCGTTTCCGGCCGCAGGAGGCGGAGCTGCTGCATCAACGCTCGCGTTCGTTTATTGAAGAGGCCCTGGCCGTGCCGTTCACTGGGCCGACTATCGTAGTAACGCACCACGCGGTGCATCGAAATTCAGTGGTTCCGATTTATCGCGATGACTGGGTGACGGCCGCCTTTGTCTCCGATTTGTCGGAGCTGATCGAAGCCTATCAGCCGGCCCTCTGGGTTCACGGCCATGTCCACAACTCGTTCGATTATCGAGTCGGACAGACACGCATCATCGCCAATCCGCATGGCTACGGCAAAGAGAACCCGGCTTTCGATTGCACCTTGGTTGTCGAGATCGAGGCATGACAAGAAAAGACGGTCGCCCCCGAGACAACGGGAATGAACGTTGACAATCTGTCCCCAATTCATCGTGGTCTGCAACAAAGCGGTGAAGCCCACCGTTGCGCTCTCTCCTGCAGGCACTCTTCTTGATGTCGGATCAAAATCCCGGTCGTGGCCAGTCCGATGCCCCRCGATGCCTCCCAAGCATTGTATGCGATCATCCGCGTGTGTACCTCCGCGCATGGACATCCTCGCCCAAGTACTTGATCGCGTTCGCCTCGGCGGGACACTGCTATTTCATTTCGAGCTTGGCCATCCCTGGCATCTTGAGTTGCCTGCGGGCCCCTATGCCCTATTTCACTATCTCAGTCGGGGCTCAGCAACCCTAGCGCTCGGCAAAGGCCGAGAGATCAAGATGACCGAGGGCGATTTTGTCGTCATCACACGTGAAGAGCCCCATGTGTTCTATTCAGATCGCCGGGCCAAGCCTTTGCGGATTATTGATATTGATCGAGCTTCATCGCGATTCGGTGTCATTCGTCACGGCAGTCGTGCGAAGCCGTCCTCGACCATGATCTGCGGCAGTTTCACCGTGTCGCGGCCAATATCGGGAGTGTGCTGGAGCTGCTTCCGCGCGTGCTCTTGCTGAAGCCGAGGGCGGACAGTGGCTGGCTCGAAGCAATCCTGCGCCGCATGGTCAGCGAGTCCGCGCTTGAGCGGCCTGGCCAACGCGTTGCGCTTTCGCGACTAACGGAAGTGCTCTTTGTCGAAGTACTCCGACACTGGATCGCAGTCCCGGGCAAGGCGGCTGGATCGGGGCCATATCCGACCCGCACATCGGGCCGGTACTCAAACTCACCCATGAGAGCCCGGAGGGGCCTTGGACCTTGAACGACCTCGGCCGCCGCGCGGGGCTTGGCCGCTCGGCATTTTCGGAACGCTTTACTAGGCTCGTCGGCCAATCCGTGCACCAGTACGTCATCGAACGCCGGATGGCGGAAGCCGCATTTCTGCTGGAGACGAATGACGAGCCCATCGCGCGGATTGCAAGCCGGGTCGGTTACGAGACGTCTGCGGCCTTCTCGAAGCTATTCTATCGACAGCACGACTTATCACGCGGCCGATACCGGGCAACACGACGCGCTAATAGTGGCAGCCTGCAAGACACTCAAGAAGCAGAAGTCGCCAATTGAGGTAGCATTTGACTTAATCGCACGCCCAACCGTGTGCGCCTGCAAACTGTGACGGCCAGGACACCACGGACGCAATGGGAAGTATTGAACCAGCGATGTCCAGCAGAAGAGACCCTGGACGACGATGCGACGGTCTCGCTGGTCGGTCCCGACCTTTGGTCGGCTACTCCAAGTTGGACTACGCAACAGCGTCGTAGATTCGAACTCGTAGAGCCTAAGCGGCGTTTCAGCTCTAATGCCCCGGCTCAGCACTTTCCTTCGTGCAGAGTTCGGTCTTATCAGGTTGCCGATCTCCAACGCGAAACCGGATTTAGGCAGCTCAATCGCTCGACCAAGCATTCAACTATCCTTGGAAGTGCTTGCTGCTTTGATCGCGGTGAGTCCAACTATGGCAACAAGTCTGTAACGACGAAACCATGGATGATCTCAGGCCGGTCAAGATCGAGCGGCGGAACCCCCGCTGATGATGAGCGCAAAGGAGGATCGCGTGCGTCGGAATGACTTATCGGCGCCGATTCCCCGAGCGTTTGATGGCAATTCGAGAGCCAGAGCGCGCGCCTGCGATGGAAGCGTATATGAAATCCGACTGCCCTACTTGGATGTGAGATATGCCCCGTTGCGGTTAGCGTTGGCGCCGATCTTCGCCGGCTTGCAGTACGCTAACCCCAACGATTGGCGGGCGGACGTGCTGACGCTCTGGCGTGCGGCCGATGCGCTCGCTAGCAAGGTCTCCTTTTTCGGTGGATCGCGGGGCGGACCGTTGTCGTGCATCACTCCCATAGCCGGGCGCGGCGACGGTGGATCGTTTTGCGCAAGGATCATCCGGTCGAGGCAGGCATCCTCGACCCGATTGCCGCCATAGCGGCGGTCGATGCTGGCGAGAGCGAGCTTCAAACCGCGGTAGTAGATGCCCTGGGCAATGCCGAGGTTCATGGCCGTCGGTACCGCCTCAACGTCTTCGACTAGTCGACGCAGCACAYGCGGCTTAGTCGGGACCAGCTTGTTATTCCGCAGCAAACAGAGGTGCTGCCATACATCGTTGATATCAGAGGCGCTGAACCCGTCTGCGACCATCTGATCGTAATCCTCACGCCGTAGGCAGGCACCCGGGCCTTGCGCATCCAGGAGGGCGTAGGTCCAGAAGGCCTTCTTGTCATCCAGGCGCACCTGTCGGATGTCGAAATCGGGGGCGCATTTGGCCGCAGTGGCAACGCGCTCCAGCTTGCCCAAATGGTTGGTCACCACGGCACGCAGCATTGTCTCAATTTGAGACGAAGACAGATCGAGAGTGTCGCGTTCAGCGAGCATCGCTGCATCTTCCAGGATCAGGTCGAGTTGAACGGCCAGGCGCCGCGCCGTCGCGCGGCTGGTCGTCTTCAAGCTCAGAAAAAGATGCGGACAAGAAAAGAAACTGGCAAGCGGCCGCCGTGGACGGCGGCGCCAGTAATACACAGCATTCCTCCGGAAAATATGCGCAGCCATGGGATCACGACACCTGTGCAGCAGTGATGTGTCGCAGAGCTGTGCAGCAGCTCCCCAGCCAGGCCGGTTTGGTGAGGAATTTCAGGGGAAGCGGAGCATCTGGCTGGGGCGGGAGGGGGCGCACTTATTCCCGCGTGCATCGGGCCCCGTTAAGCGGCAACGTCGTGGCGGTAAATCCGCGGGAGCGCCACCTGATCGCTGCAGGAATCTCCGCCGAGGTGGCGATAGCTGCCTCAAAGCCCGCGAATTCGTCGAGCTCAACGGCCAAGGCGTCCTCCCAGCGGGGCATTGCGATCCGGAAGTCGTGACGCAAGCGGCTGAGATCGAGACGCGAGTTGGCGGGGCGAACTGCACGCGTCCGAAAGTCCGAGGTTGCGATCGGAATGATCGCTTCGACTGGGAGCACCACCCCGCGCGCTCTCAACCCTTCGACGATCGCAACGGCGAATTCATGCCAGCTTGCCTGACCGCTGCAAGCCACGTTCACGACGCCCCGCTTTTCGGCAAACAGCCGCTCGAGATTGCCGGGGTGCTCTCGTAAGATCGTCATCACGGCAGCAGCGATGGATCTCGCGCTGGTCGGCGCGCCCACCTGATCTGCGACGATCCTCAGCTCCTTGCGCTCACTCGCAAGCCTTGAAATCGTTCTCAGGAAATTGGTGCCATGTGCCGCATAGACCCAGGAGGTGCGGAAGATCAGATGACGCGCGCCGGATGCCTGGACCGCGACGTCGCCAGCGAGCTTGCTCTCACCATAGACTGAAAGGGGACCGGTCGGATCCTGCTCGGCGCGCGCGTGGCTGCCGCTACCGTTGAACACATAATCGGTCGAGAAATGTACGATCGGAACGCCGTGCGCTAATGCCCAGTTTGCGATCGCCTCGGGGCTTCTGGCGTTGACGAGACCGGCAAGCTCGCGCTCATCTTCCGCACGGTCGACCGCGGTATATGCAGCGGGATTGACGATCAGATCGGGCGAAATCTCATCAAGCCCACGCTCAAGCGTGGTCGGCCTGGCAAGATCAAATAGGGCGCGTGGTGGCGCAACGACGGTTCCGAGCTCTCCGAGCAGCGGCAGAAGCGCGCCCCCGACCTGCCCTGTACTGCCTGTCAGCAAGATCCGCATCATACCTCGCCAAAGATCGGCAGATCCACGATCTCCGACAGCATTGGCGCCTCCGCATCCTTGGCCGAGAGCCTCGGATTCTCCAGGCCCCATCGAATCGCGATCGCACGATCGTCCCACCGAATAGAGCGCTCGTCTCTCGGGCTGTAATACTCATCGCATTTGTAGAAGAACTCCGCCACCTCAGAGAGAACGATGAAACCATGAGCGAAGCCGCGGGGAATCCAAAGCTGGCGACGGTTTTCCTCGGTCAGTTCAACGGCGACATGTCGCCCGAAATGAGGGCTGCCGACCCGCACGTCCACAGCCACGTCGAGCACCCTTCCCCGCAATGCAGTAACCAACTTGCCTTGCGAATTGGGATATTGCAGGTGCAACCCGCGCAGCACGCCACGGGTTGACCGAGACAAATTGTCCTGCACGAAGGGGCGATTCAGGCCGGCTGCCGCATAGCGTTGAAACTGATAAGTCTCTAAAAAAAATCCACGCGCGTCCCCATACACATCCGGCTCAAAAATTAATACGTCCGGAATGTCCGAGGCGATAATTTTCATCTTTATACCCGCGCCGACTAGGCGATTGAATTTATTATATTAAATTAACTATGGACATACAGCCATATTAAATAGATAATCGGAAAACTATTGAGGATCAAACTTATATTTCCACAAAACCAAGTATTTTGCGAGGGGCGATGAAAGGCATTATTCTCGCTGGCGGTACCGGTTCACGCCTTTATCCAGTTACCACGGTCGTATCGAAACAGCTCCTGCCCGTTTTCGACAAGCCAATGATCTACTATCCGCTGTCAACCCTGATGCTAGCGGGCATTAGAGACATCCTCATCATCTCGACACCGCAAGACAGTCCCCTGTTTCAGCGCTTGCTAGGCACCGGCTCGGAGATCGGCCTCCGCTTCGAATACGCCACACAAGAGACACCGCGCGGGCTCGCAGATGCTTTCATCGTCGGACGCGACTTCGTAGGCTCGGATTCGGTTGCCTTGATCTTGGGTGACAACATCTTCTACGGACACGGCCTCCCTAACGCACTTTCCACTGCTTCCGTTCGTGCGAAGGGCGCGACGATATTCGGCTATGTAGTCAATGAGCCGCAGGCTTATGGCGTGGTGGAGCTCGACCGGTCGGGCCATGCCTTGTCGATCGAAGAGAAGCCGAAACATCCGAAGTCCAACGTTGCGGTAACCGGTCTTTATTTCTACGACAACGATGTGCTTGATATCGCTGCGAATGTTAAACCTTCGGCGCGCGGCGAGATCGAGATTACCGATGTCAACAGAGCCTACCTCGAGCGGGGCGACCTTTTCGTCGAGGTCCTCGGCCGTGGCTTCGCATGGCTCGATACCGGCACTCACGCTTCGCTGGTCGAGGCCAGCCATTTCGTTCAGATCCTGGAGCAGCGCCAAGGCCTTCACATCGCCTGCCCCGAAGAGATCGCGCTTCGCCAAGGTTACATTTCGTTGCAGCAATTCGAAAGGGCCGCCGAGAAGAGCAACAAGAGCAGCTACGGAGAATATCTGAAATCGGTCGCGAGGGACTACGCACGCAGCTCCATTGTCGAGACGATGCATGCGGCTGAATAATCCCACGATTTTTGTCACTGGCGGAGCTGGCTTCATCGGGTCCGCTGTCATACGACATCTCCTGCGCGATACGCAGGCTCGCGTCGTCAATATCGACAAGCTTACTTACGCCGCCAATCTCGACTCGCTGACCCCGGCTTGCGGCCACCCTCGCTACGCCTTCGTACAGCAATGTATCTGCGATGGCGCTGGCTTGCGGACGTTGTTCGACAAGTATCAGCCCGACGCGGTGATGAACCTGGCCGCCGAAAGCCATGTCGACCGCTCGATCGACGGCCCCAACGAATTTGTCCAGACCAACGTCGTCGGTACCTTCACGCTGCTGCAGGAGACGCTGCGTTACTGGCGAGCGATCGCGCCCCGGAAGCGCGAAAATTTTCGCTTCCTACACATCTCCACCGATGAAGTATTTGGCTCGCTGGGTGACGAGGGCCTTTTCACCGAGACCACCGCCTATGCACCGAGTTCACCCTATTCGGCGACCAAGGCTTCATCCGACCATCTCGTCCGGGCATGGCACGAAACGTACGATCTGCCTACGGTCGTAACGAACTGTTCGAACAATTACGGCCCTTATCATTTCCCGGAAAAGCTGATCCCCCACATCATTATCAAAGGTCTCGCGGGAGAGCCTTTGCCGATCTATGGCGACGGCAGCAACATTCGAGATTGGCTCTACGTGGAAGACCACGCAAGGGCTCTCTCGCTGGTGCTGGAACGCGGCAAGGTCGGCGGCACCTACAATATAGGTGGCCGGAATGAGCGAACCAACCTTCGTGTCGTCGAGTCCATCTGCGACCTGTTAGACCAGCTGGTCCCCAAAGAACATCCGTACCGGCGCTTGATCTCCTTCGTGGAAGACCGCCCCGGCCACGACCATCGCTACGCAATTGATGCTTCGAAGCTTGAACTCGAGCTCGGTTGGCGCCCGCAAGAGACCTTTGAAAGCGGGATCGAAAAGACCGTACGATGGTATGTGGACGAAAAACGATGGTGGCGAGCGATACTAGAAAAGGGCTATGAGGCCAGAAGGGTTGGGCTGAGCAGCGGGCTTACCCGGCCAAGCCCCGTTCAATAAAGCAAAGGCGCGAAGCACTGGATCGCCCGCCTTTCACCGAACGCAATCGCCGAGCTCCCGCATATGTCAGGACCAGCCGCTATGGCTCAGAGAATTGCCGCTGTGGCCGCTTGGACATTCTTGTGCTTCCTCGTCTATGCCACCATTTCGCCGCTCGGCGCACGTCCAACTCTTCGCTATCCAACCAGCCTCGAGCATGTCGCCGCGTTTATTCCGATTGGGCTCTTGTTCTGCTTCGCCTATCCGCGCCATACCACGCTCGTGCTTTGTCTCGTGATCGGAAGCGCTGCACTACTCGAGCTCATGCAGCTTGCCACGCCCGATCGCCATGCGCGATTGGCCGACGCGGTGGAGAAGATGGCGGGCGGCTGTCTAGGTCTGGGAGCGGGCCACGCGATACTCAGTTTGGGGAAAACGCTTCGCAGCCAGCAGCAATACTCGGCGAAAAACCGTTGCGAAACGCTGCCCCAGAGTTCCTCACCTGAAATCCGCTCGAATACGCGCCGGACATCCGAATACTTTCGCACCAGCCGGAACGTCGCGGTTGACGAATGAATTAGCGCCTATCACGGCTTTGTCGCCAATCGTGATGCCCATCTGAAGGACCGCATTGGGTCCGATGTAGACGCCATTTCCGATCCTGGTCGGAGCGTAGTCAATGGGCTTTTCGCCAAGCGAGGTGGAGCGGCCGACCGTGTGGTGCGAGTAGATCTGGGCGCCGGCGGATAGTGAGCACCAGTCGCCGATGTCGAGGCCGCCGGAGCCATCCAGAATACAGCCTGGTCCTATCCACGTGTTGCGGCCGACCCGGACATCTCCCAGCACCAGCACGCCATCATACATGGTGGTGCCCTCGCCGAAGCCGTAGGCAGCCGCATTGTCGCCGCGCTCGGTCAGGAGGTCTCCGATCGAGACCCTCCGGCCAAACTGCGCCTTTTTACGGATCGCGAGAGCCTGCATAAATGGCCTTATGAGCCCCAGCCACTTGTCAACCATCTCATCGGGCATTCCCGACTGCGACTTTTGCGTCATCCAAAGGTACTCTCTTGGGCCATTCTCACGCGCATCTCACGAAGCGACGCATWAAAACGTCTTTTTCTGGCCGCGCCGAACCATCCGCGGGCTGTCAGCTCACGGTGTAGCTCAATAAGATTTTACGGTCGTCACGAATTAAATCAAACATTTTACTCGATACCGCGCCGCCCCCAAGGCTTGCCTGAAGAGCGCGGCCAAGACCAAGCTCGCGCAACCTCCCCGACATGCACCAGAATTCCTCTCAGGGGAGGCCACGCTGGAATTGCCGGAGGTGTCGCGCCCGACACAGAAGGCAATGGAGCAGCCCGCGGTCAATTAATAATATTCTATAGGACTAAATATTAAATGGATTTACAAAATTTAAATCACGAAATAGTGTTTGACTTCGTAGCGATGCGCGGCCCAGTTGTTTCGATCAATAATTGCGAGGTCGTGAAAATTGATTGCATAAACCGCGTCTGGGACTGCTCCTCTGAATGATCGGAAGCTGAATCTCGAGAAATCAGACCGTGGAATGCTACGCGGCGCGGCACCTATCGTGTTGATTTATTCGCGCCGGTCGAAGTGAAGCGAGAAGAAAGAGATCCAACAAAGAGATCCCAAAAGGACATCCAATCTAAATAACACAGTGTTTCGTGGAGCTCGAAATGAACATCCAGTCCATTGCAACCAAGATTGCCCGAGGAGACGTCGCATACGCGCTTGGAAGGTTTAGGACAGTCCGATCCGCCTACAGCTCCGTGCGCCATCTGGCTGCGAGTCTTGGAAGCCCGACTGTCCCTGATGCCGAGAAACATGCGACGCTCTTCCCTGGCACCGACATCCCTCGCGTCGTGCAAACCATTCGTGAGGAAGCCGTCTTTATCGGCTTGCAACTCCCGGCAGACACCGTCGCCGAGATCGAGGCGTTTGCCCGATCTGAACCGCTTCACGCCATCTTCGATCCGACAGGACCTGAATTCAAATACGCCGACGTGGTTCGAGGCAAATGTATCGACGGAAGGGACATCCCGGTCGGAGGCATCCGCGAGCCCTCGCGATGTCCTGCCGTGCAGGCTGTCATCAATGATCCGGTGCTACGCGCTGTTGTGCGTGGCTATCTGGGGCACGAGCCACGTCGAGTGATGACCATCCTCGATTGGAGCTTCGCGTCGGACTTTACCGACGAGGCGCGCCGACGGATGAAACACGGCGTCATCGACTATCATTATGACGTCATGGGATTCAATTTCGTGTACGCCAGCTTCTACATCACTGACACCGACCGCAATTCCGGCGCGCATGTCATGATGAAGCGGTCGCACAAGCACAAGCCGCTTCGCATGCTGCTCGGCTCGGTCAAAGCGAGCGAGGCAGACGTAAGGCGGCAGTATGGAATTGAGAACGAAGTTGTCATTGAAGGCCAAGCAGGCCTCGGCTTCGTTCAGGATACCTCATGCTATCACCGCGCATCACCGCCCACCCAAGGCGATAGGTTGATGCTCGCTGTTCGATTCATCAACTGAAGCGGGCGGTTACGCACGCCGCCCCGCCACGACGCGCATGGCATAGACCAAGCGCCGCCGCTGTTGCGAATAGGGGTCCCGAGCGCCGGTTCTGGACGGGGATCTCGGCACTCGCTTGGCCCGTCATCGGGTATATTGCAACAGGCGCAGCTCACCTGCGTCGGTTTGGAGGGCGGTCAAGACACTCACGTTCGTCAATCTCACTGCTCCTTGAACGCGCGCCCGGCCTGATCACGTAATGGCTTGATCAGGTAGGACAACGCAGTTCGCGAGGGCGTCTTGATGAAGACATCGACCGGCATGCCCGGCACCAGCTTGGCAGATCCGAGCCTCGCCAGCTCCTCCGCCTTGAGCAGAATCCGCGCCGTGTAATAGCTCGCTCCGGTGCGCTGTTCCTGCGTCAGGTCCGCCGACACCATGCTCACCTCTCCGTCGACCCCAGGCGTCGTCTTCTGGTTGAACGCCGCGAATTGCATCGACGCGCTTTGGCCGACATAGACATGATCGATGTCTCGGGGCGCGATCTTGACTTCAACCGCGAGGGCATCCGAATCCGGCACGATGAGCATGATCTGCTCGCCAGGAGCAATCACTCCTCCCACGGTGTGGACGGAAAGCTGATGAACGCGGCCGGACTGCGGCGCGCGGATATCGATTCGATTGAGCTGATCCACCGCCGCGGTCTTGCGCTCGGTGAGCTCGGAAAGCTTGGAGCGCGTTTCGATGAGATCCTTGCCGACCTCGGTGCGCAGGTCCTGATCGATCTGGATGATCTGAAGCTCGATCTCAGCTATCTTTCCCTTTGACTGGGCCATCATGCCGCTCAACTGGCTCCGCTCACCTTCCAGCCGAGCGGTGTCGCGCTCGAGCGCGGTCAAGCGTGTAATCGGCACGAGGTTCTTTTGGAAGAGCGTCCGGACGCCCTCGAGCTCCTGGCGGATGAACTCGACCTCTTTCTGCTTGGCCTCCGCTTGCCCGACATAACCCTTGATTTCATCCTGAAGCTGGGCCTTACGCTCCTTGAGCTGCGACTTCTGGCCGTTCCGGGATTGCCGGCGCAGATCGAACAATGTGCGCTCCGCCGCGATCGCACGCCCCGCCTCCAGATTGGTGTCTCTCGCTCGTTCGAGCAGGGTCGCTGGAAACAGAATCTGTTCGGCGCCGTCGCGCTCGGTTTCGAGGCGCGCCTGACGCGCGAGCAATTCGTCGAAACTCTTGGTGACGATCGTTGCGTTCGCAAGCGTTTGCGTCTCGTCCAACCGGATCAAGATGTCGCCTGCCTTCACCCGGTCACCGTCGCGGACACGCAGTTCGCCGACAATGCCGCCGGTGGCGTGCTGAACCTTCTTCACGCTCGAGTCCACCACGACGACGCCTTGTCCGATCACGGCGCCCGACAATTGGGACGTCGCGGCCCAGCCGCCGATACCAAAAGTAACGAAGCCGACCATGACCATGCCGACGATGATGTAGCGCTGGATAGACCGCAGCGCCGGCGTTGCTACTTCGCGATCCATCGTCCGCCTCCCTGTCCGTCTGCCACCACCCTGAGCGGAGCTGCCGGTCGCAGCACCTTTTTGAGGACCTCCTCTTTCGGCCCAAAGGACTGAACTCTTCCCTCTCCGATCACCAGGACATGGTCCACCCCTTCGAGGGCCTTTGGCCGGTGCGCAATTACGGCAACGATGCCGCCACGACTGCGAACGCTCGTGATCGCTGCCGTGAGCGCCTCTTCACCTTCGGAGTCGACGTTCGATGTTGGCTCATCGAGCACGACCAGGAAAGGATTGCCATAGAGCGCCCGGGCGAGCCCGATGCGTTGCCGCTGGCCGGCTGACAGGGCCATTCCGCCCTCGCCGATCCTGGTGGCATAGCCGTCCGGGAGCGCGAGTATGAGATCATGCGCGCCGGCCGCAAATGCAGCTTCCAGCACCGCCTGGGATGTTGCGTGGACATCGAAGCGCGCGATATTGACGGCAATGCTGCCGTCGAACAGTTCGACGTCCTGCGGCAAATAGCCGATGTGCTTGCCCAGCGCATCGCTCGACCATTGTTCCAGCGTCGCGTTGTCGAGCTTGACCTTGCCACGCAGCCGCGGCCAGACGCCGACCAACGCACGAACCAGCGTCGACTTGCCTGATCCGCTGGGTCCGATAATCCCGACGGCCTCGCCGCCCTTCAATTGAAACGAGATGTCCGAGAGGATCACCTTCTCCGAGTCGGGGGCCGCGACATAGAGCTGCTCCACCACGAGCGCCTCTTTGGGCGCGGGGAGTCCGAGGTGCTCAACCTCTTCGGGCAGGAGCTTCAGCAACCGATCGAGCCGATGTGCCGACTGTCGGGCTCCAATGAAGCCCTTCCAGTTCGCAATGGCCACCTCCACTGGGGCGAGCGCCCTTGCCGACAGGATCGAGCCCGCAATGATGATGCCGGCGGTCGCTTCCTGATTGATGACGAGGACCGCTCCGACCGCAAGCACAAGTGACTGCAGAAACGAGCGAAAGAACTTCGAAAGCCCACCCAGCCCGCTTGCAACATCGCTCGCCTGCTCATGCGCCGAGAGATACTTTCCGTTGACATCCCGCCAACGCAACGCCGCCTGCCGCCTCATTCCCATCGCATGCAGCACTTCGGCGTTTCGTCGCCCTTCCGCCGCGAGTGCGCTACGCGTCACGCCGAGACGCGAGACGGCCTTTGCCGGGCCGCGCGTTCGCGTTTCAGTCAGGATTGTCATACCGACCAGCACCAGCGCGCCGACTAGCGCAGTCACGCCGATCCAAAAATGGAACAGGAAGCAAATACCAAGATAGATCGGCATCCAGGGCAAATCGAACAGCGCAGTCGGCCCGCCCCCGGACAAGAAGCTGCGAACCTGGTCAAGATCCCGCAATGGCTGCTGGCCGTCACCATCGCCGCGCGTCTTGAGCGGCAGGCGCACGACTGCGTCGAACACACGAAGCCCGAGCCTCTCATCGAAGTAACGCCCGATCCGAACACTGATCCGRCTTCTGACAAGATCGAGACCGCTCTGGAAGAGATAAAGCATCATCGCCAGCACCAACAACGCGACGAGCGTCGGAATGCTGCGACCGGGCAGCACCCGGTCATAGACCTGAAGCATGAAGAACGAGCCGGTGAGCATCAAGAGATTGCTCAGGCCGCTGAAGACGGCAAGGCTCCAGAATATCCGACGGCACGAAGTCAAGAATGCCGAAATCTCGGATTGCGGCTCATCGTCGAGATCCGCAGAGCCGGGGGAGCGGGCAAAGAGCCGCGCTCGTACAAACTCAACCGAGCCCTGCCCCAACGCGCGCGACGATGATCGCGCCCGCTCTGCCAAAAGCCCGAGGGCGGCGATAAATATCGCCCATCTCGATACCTGTATCTCATCAATATTCAGCGGCGGGGGCGCATCCCCCCGCCGTGCAAGATCGCTCATGGAACACGTCCCCTGACATGCACCGCGGAGCCGAGGGCTCCGCGGTATTGAATGTACTTCGCCTTATGGCGCCCCTTCGCTTACGCGAAATGGAAGTCGTGGCTTTGCAGTGAACCGAGCTTGACGTTCTTCAGCGTGAGCGAGTCATCTCCATTCGCAATGACAACGTCCTGCCCAACCTGCGAGGCGTGGTTAAGAACGCTCGCAAAGTCGCTGAACGCACTCTTGCTGAACTGGACCGTGTCGTGCGAACGCCCGTAAGAATTGAAGTCCTTGATGACATCCTTACCGAAATTCGCATCGAATACGAAGGTATCCGGATGACCGTTGCCGACGAAGATGTCGTCACCGGTTGTACCAGTCAGCGTGTTGCCCTTGCTTGAGCCGAGGATTGCACTCGCCGAGCTCGTTCCGGTCACTTGACCACTGCTGTTGACCTCCTGAGCCTTGAACGTATGCACCTGGTCCGACAGGCCGGTCGCCTTGTAAGTCCAGTCGCCGTCACCATCGGCCTTGACGGTACCGATGATTTTGTTGCCGTCAAGAATCTTGACCTGACTGTAAGCGTCCGCCGTACCCTTGATGAACGCATTCGTGCTGTAGTAGCCGAATCCGGTGATGTCGATCGGCGACGAGTGCCCACTCACCGTGACGCCCTTAGCCGTAGAAGAGCCGCTGGTATTGCCGGCGACGTCAATAGCCTTGGCCGTGAAGCTATGGCTGCCATCGTCAAGGTGGCCGGTGTCATAGCTCCAGCTGCCACTGTTGCCGGCGGTTGCCGTTCCGATCTGCTTGGCGCCATCGAAAATGGCGACCTTGCTGTTTGCCTCCGCGGTCCCCTTGACGATCAGGTCGTCGAGCGCGGTCGTGCCGCTGACGGCCGAACCGCCCTGCGTGTAGAGCCCTACGCTCGGCGCGACCGGCGCATGGGTGTCGATCTTGACGTCGAGGGCAGCAGACGCCGCGCTGGCTTTCCCCGACGCGTCGGTGCCGGTGGCGGTGAAGTGGTGATCGCCATCGTTTAGCGCCGCCGTGGTCACGCTCCAGTTGCCATTGCCGTCAGCCTTGATGCTTCCGACCTGGGTCGTGCCGTCGAACACCTTGACAGTGGCATTGGCCACAGCCGTGCCTTTCAGTGTCAGCGTGTTGTCGTTGGTGATGTTGTCGCCGACCGTCCCGCTGTCGTTCGAGAAGGAGGCAATCTTAGGCGCCGTGGGAGACGGCGGTGTCGGGGTGCTGATCACCGGCTTAACTGATTGCGAGGCGGCACTTGCATTGCCTGYAACATCCGTCGCTGTTGCAGTAAGTGTATGGGTACCGTTCGACAGGCTGTTGGTGGTGATGCTCCAGCTTCCATTTGTCCCCGCCGTACCGGTCCCGACCAGAGTCGATCCATCATACACCGTGATGGAGCTGCCCGCCTCGGCGGTGCCGGACAACAGCACGTGGTTGGTATCGACCACGGAGTTCGCCTTCAACACCGGCGCGGTCGGCGCCGTGGTATCGATCGTGACGGCAAGCACCGCAGACGTTGGACTTGCGGTTGCCGCTGCTGCAGCAGCAGCGGTGCTGCTGGTCGAAGCCGTGGCCGTGAAACTGTGGGCTCCGTCCTTCAGCGCCGCGGTGGTCAGGCTCCAATTGCCACTGGCGTCGGCTTTGACGCTCCCGACCTGAGTGTTGCCGTCGAACACCGTGATGGTGGCGTTGGCCGCGCCTGTGCCCTTCAGTGTCAGCGTGTTGTCGTTGGTGACGTTGTCCCCGGCCTTGCCGCTGTCATTCGAGAAGGAGACGATCGTCGGCGTAGCCGGCGGTGGCGTAGTCGCCCCGCCGATCACCGGATTTGCCGACTGCGATGCAGCACTGACATTGCCGGCGGCGTCCGTGGCCTTCGCCGTCAGGGTGTGAGATCCGGTCGACAGGGCACTGGTGGTGATGCTCCAGCTACCATTCGCTCCCGTCGTGGCCGTACCGACCAGGTTCGCCCCATCATAGACGTTGATGGCGCTGCCCGCCTCGGCGGTGCCGGACAACTGTACCTTGTTCGTCTCGACAACCGTGTTGCTTTTCAGCACCGGGGCAGTCGGCGCAACATTATCGACCGTTACCGTGAGCGCAGCGGATGCGGCGCTGGTCTGACCGCTGGCACTGGTGGCCGTCRCTTTCAGCACGTGCTGGGCGTTGGTCAGTACCGCCGTAATATACTCCCAGCTCCCGCTCGCATTAGCAGTCGCCGTGCCGATCTGGGTCGAGCCGTCGTAGATCTTGATCGCGCTGTTTGCCGCAGCCGTACCCTTCAGCTGGAGCGTTGTGTCGCTGGTGATGCCGTCGCCGACTTTTCCCGTGTCGTTCGAAAACGAAGCGATCGCCGGCGCGTCTGGAGTCGCAGGCGGGGTTGGCGGGGTCGTGGGCGTCCCTGAGAGTGTGTTGTTCGTCGTTACGAGCTTGCCGGTGGCGTAATCAACGTTGTTCGTCCACACCGGATTAGTATCTACGATGCTGCTCCAATACCAAAAGCCTTTGCCAAGTACATTGTTCGTGACTTGAGCGTTGGTAATTTGACCGGAGAAGCCGGCTTTTTCTTCAACGTAGATGGTGGCAGCCGCGTTGTTCTGCCCGAGAAGCAAGTTGCCATCGACCTTGATGTTGTCTATCGGCCCGAAGGCATTTTGAATGATGATGCACGACGTATCACGTCCGAGCACCGTATTCCCGCTTATAAGAACGTTGTTGAATCCGCCCTGGGCCTGGATGCCGTCATAGTGACCCGCGCTTCCGCCAGACGCATTCAGGTCGTGGATGTAGTTGCCCTTGATGACGACATTGCTGCCCTCAACGTTGATGCCATTTTCAACGTTGTAGATGTTGTTATTGGCGAACGTTCCCTGGCCACCAATGCCTGTCTGGCCTTGCGGTCCGTTGCCGGTGCCATTGATTTCGCAGTTTTCAACTACCGCACCCGACACTCCGCTCTTGATATTGACCACGTTGTAGCCGGTGGACGTGATGCTGCAGTCCTTGATCGTGACATTGTCGGCGTTGATATAAACCGTGCCGGTGATCTTGAGGCCTGAGATGACCGTTCCCGGTGTGTTGATGGTAATGTCCCCATTATAGGGATTGAGGGTTACCCCTGGCGGCACACCGGTAGTGGTGGCGTCGGGATAAACAACTCCGTTGAACGTGTAAGCCAAAGCGCCTCTCCTTAATTTAGCTGCTTGCGTCTATTCGGCATGAGCGCAACTTGTCCCCGCACTCATGCCGACCGGTTCTGGACAACCGTGACGTCGACGTAATGGTCGAACGCGGACGGCTTTTTTGGGACCAGACGTGGGCCTAGCTGCGGTCATTTCCGTTCGCTTCGATCCCTTTGCCTGCCGTCGCGGCCTCGAAAACGCGTTATCTCGCACAGCTAAACCCCAGAAATACCTGGGTTTGCGTGAACTACGGGAATTGTGGAGAGCCAGTCACGCACGAACAGCCACCGTGACTGCGACGCTACATTCGAAAGACAAGACTCTTGGCTGCGACATTAGAATATCAAGATTCTCGCGACTGAGTAAAGCTGACTTCTTTGATGCGTGCGACATCCGCCGATCCGATGCGACGCACCATAAGAGACGCGCTTTAATAATCGCCTTGCGGGATATTTATCATTTTATTTCATCGACGGATTGGGCGGGACCAAGATGGACTTGGTGAACAGCGCGTAACTTGGATCCACGATTTAATATGCGCGACAAACCACAGATGGATTGAAACAGGACCGATTGCGGAAATTACGCAGCGCGACGGGTGCCCGTCCGGCAAGTGCACAGGACAAACGGGTCGCCCCGACACTTGCGGCCTATTGCCAGAGATGCCGCAGCCCAAAGATTCGGGGCAGGAAGGCGCAATCTAACCATCGAATATATGATCTTGCGCATCTTATTATTTGACCCGCGACCAAACGACACTCGGGCCATCGCAAGAGAGGGCCAAGCCCATCTATTCTTGCCCGACGCATATTATATTATGAATCAAGTTTTGATTATTATAAGCGATAGAGAACATATATCCGGGCCGACATCATGACTCTGATCATCATCCCAGCACATAATGCGGGTGATTGCGCGGAAGTTGAATACATGGCTCGGCAGCGGCGCCCCCGATGAGATGGAGGTGGTGGTCGCATGCAACGGCTGCACCGATGATACGGCAATCATCGTTCGACCGCGCCGGGGCACGGTCGTTGTTTGCAATGAGCGTTCTAATGAACTGCAACTGTCGCTCGCCGCATCGGCCCAACAGTTCGCCTATCGAGGCCGAACTCGCGAGTAAGACTCATGCTTTGAACATTGGAGATGAGCTCTCCAGCAGCTTTCCGCGGATCTATGTTGATAACGATAAGCACCGTGTCCATTCCAAGCCTAGCCGACCTCAGGCATCAACGAGAGCAATCGGCCCGAAAAACTCGCCGCCTAACGCCGCCTCCGGCCACAAGCCGTCGGCACAGTGGGGCCCGAATACCACTTCCGATACGCCAGGTATTTAGTCCCGGCATTTTCTGGAGCGGATTGAGTTTGAATCGTTGTGGCTGGGGAGTCCTGCATTTTTGCGGATGTATTCGTAAGGCGTGAGGCCATTCAGGCTCTTCAGCCGCCGGGCGCAAGTGCAGGCGCTGATGAAGTCGGCAAGGTGAGCTTCGAGCTAATCGTGTCTATCGTCGGAGCCGACGGCATGGATCTAGTCACGGGGCGTGCTTGCTCTTAATTCGCTGGATGGCAAGACCGATCTATGTTGGCTTGCGACCCATCAAGTGAAAGACAGTTACGCCAAGATCAGATGGCGGCAACCGTTTGAAACGGTTCGCTATCTTTAGGGAAGAAACGTCGACGCGCGCGATTGGCTGACACTCGACCTCGAAACCGGCCTCCTCTAACAGGTGGGCCCACTCGCTCATCTGGATTCGGTTCACATATTGCACGTCATTTGCGAAGAACAGGCTCCAGACGGTATCATCGTATCGTAGATAATTCTTACTGTTTACGTGCTTGTCATAGATGGTCAGGTGGTCCGACGGAACGACCTGATGCGCGCTGACACCGCCCGGCTTAAGCATCCTGAAATGCTCCCGACACATCTGCGGGATCGCGGGTGCCGGAATGTGCTCCAAGACATCGCTGCTGAAAATCGCATCCAACTCGCCATCGCCAATAGCGGCGTACGCATTCTCGACGCCGATGACGTAGCGAAAGCCGAGCAGATCATAAACTTCGTCAAACGATTTGCACTCAGCGACGCTCCCGAGCACGTCCCTGGCGCGTCGCTTTTGGTCCTCACTGCGCTGAGTCTCGTTAAGCCGCCGGCCAAGCTCGGCAGCATAGGCCCTGAACCCGCCTAATTGGCGATTGTCCCAAACATCCATCAAGACGATCTCGACGTCATAGAAGCATCGCAGGAAGAGAGCTTCCCAATGGACCCAGCCCGTCCCAATTTCCATCAGACGCAAGCCATCGCGGATCGCACCAAAGCGCTCCAGCTGAGCGAGATTTTGGTCCGCGCGGGAAAGGTAGTGTGCCGGCAAGCCCCGTTCACGCGCGCGACCACCCAGGTTATTCCCCAGGGTGCGATAAAGGCGCTTAGTCGCCCCATTGAGCGAGAATACCTTCAGTGCCTGCGCAGCCAATACGTATTGGAGCATTGTCTCTTTCTTTCGAACGCTCGCCGAATGGCGGAATAGCTGAATGGCTGAATATATTCAGTACTTGATAACAGAATCTGATTTAAATTTCAAATTAATCAATTATATTGTGTCGGCTCGATCATCGTCTGCGGCCTATTGGGCCGAAACCCTGGCACGGTGAAGTATGCGATTTGCAATGGCCCGGGTCTCATTTATTCAAGTTCAGGCACGGCGATTCATTCTGGCCGAGCGGTCATGATTTCGATAGTCGTCCCAGCGCATAACGAAAGCACGGTGATTGCACGAACCTTGAAACCGTGGGTCACCGGCTCGGGTTCTGAGGACATCAGCGCAGTTGTTGTCTGCAACGGGTGCACAGACGATACGGCGAGCATCGCTCGCCGTATCGGTCCAACCGTTCGCGTGGTCGAAACCGAGATTGCAAGCAAGATCCACGCACTGAACCTTGGCGACCAAATTTCCAACATCTTCCCGCGGATTTACGTCGACGCCGATATCGTCATTACTATCGATGCTGTTCGGGCGCTGGCGGACCGGCTCAGGCGGGGCGACGTGCTGGCCGTAGCACCGACGCCCGATATCGACCTGACCGGCTGCTCCCGGCTGGTCCGTCTGTATTTTTCCATTCGAGACCGCCTGCCCTCGGCGCGCGAAGGCTTTGGCGGATCTGGCGTCTACGCGCTGTCCGAAGCCGGGCGCAGACGGTTCTCTCAATTCCCGGATGTTATTGCCGACGACACCTTCGTTCGCCTCCAGTTTAGGCCGGACGAGCGTGAGACGCTTACGACGATTAAATCCAAGGTATTCCCGGCCCGCACCATCGGCCAGCTGATCGCCGTAAGGACGCGCGCTCACGCCGGCACAGCCGAGGTTATCCGTCGCTTTCCGGAGCTTACCGGCAACAGGGGCGAGACTAACAGCCGAACGCTGCTAGGATTGTTCGCAAACCCCCTTCTCTGGCCCGGGCTATCGGTCTTCTGCTATGTAAACATTGTCGCCCGTTACAGGGCAAAGGCGCGCTCCCGCGCGAGAACCGCCGTCTGGCAACGCGATGAGAGTTCTCGCGCTGCGTTGTCAGCAGATGCGTCCAAAAAATGACGCGGTGTCAATTGCGCTCGCAATCGCGTCGACTTGGGAAGTCGTTCGAGCGTAACGGCAGTCTGGCGGGCATGTCCGCGATCGAACGGAGGGAGTGCGGTCGCCCCGTCCAAATCGCATCCACGACGAGCGGCCAAATGGGTTGCCTCCAGCGCCCACCTCTTTCCATGCCAGCCAACCGTAAGCTTGAGCGGCGACCGCCCTCCCCCTGAAATCTCGCTCGCGATAGCTGGCCGAGGCGAAATGGACGCGCGGCCCCACCCGACGCCCACGCCCTGGCGGCGGCCGTCCTGGTCGCCGGCGCCCGATCGCCTCATTTAACCCTGTTATTAATTTCGAATAAATCGCTTCCTTTTCGGTATTTAATATATTAAATATGCGTTATAAGGATTATCTGGCGCGGCAGCACCTACTTCGGCTTTAGGGTTCGAGGGGAAATAATGCTCCAAAGCAACGGGCTACAGAACGATCAAATACGCGCACTTGCAACGCACAGCGCCCGTCCGAAGGTGCTGGCGGTTGCTTCGGGCGGCGGCCACTGGGTTCAGTTGATGCGCATCAGACACGCGTTTGAGGGATGCGAGGTCAGCTACGTCACCGTTCACGACTCGTATCGCGCACAAGTGCCAGGTCACAATTTTTATGTGGTCAACGATGCCAACCGCTGGAGCAAGATTGCGCTGATGAAGACAGCGGCACGGCTCAGCTCAGTCGTTTGGAGGGAGCGCCCCGATATCGTGGTCTCTACGGGCGCTGCTCCCGGATATCTGGCACTTCGGCTCGGACGGCTGTTGGGCGCACGCACCGTTTGGCTCGACAGCATTGCCAATGTCGAACAGCTTTCAATGTCCGGAGCATGGGTCGGTCACTCAGCAGACCTCTGGCTGACGCAGTGGCCGCATCTGGCACGCCCCGAAGGCCCCCACTACGCGGGATCGGTGCTATGATTTTTGTGACAGTCGGTACGCAGGGACATTTTGACCGGCTGGTACGGACCGTCGACGAATGGGCCGGTATGCGCGGAAAGCCCGACGTATTCGCTCAAATCGGGCCGTCAGATTATCGCTACGAGAATATCAGCGCTGAACGCTTCATCGATCCCGGCGAGTTTCGGAGGCGTGTTGAGTCGGCAAGCCTGGTCATCGCGCACGCCGGCATGGGCTCCATCATCACCGCCCTCGAGCTGGGAAAGCGAATCCTGGTCATGCCGCGACGGGCAAGCCTGGGCGAGCACCGGAACGATCATCAGGTCGCAACCGCAACGCGATTCTCCGAACAAGGCCGAATCGAAGTCGCGTTCGACGAACAGGAGCTGTCACTCAAGCTGGATCAACTGGAAGTCTCTTGCGACCAAGATCGGCTCGATCCACAGGCGTCGTCGCACCTGATCGGGGCAATCCGGACATTCATCGAGACGGGGCATGTTCGTCTCGACGGGGATGCGCTTTAGCGCAGGTGAATGATATGGAGTCTCAAGCCCAATCGGTTGTRCCGAGCCGCCAGCTGCGCAGCGATAGTTGCGGCGATTTGCGTCAATTACGGACGGTCTCGGCACCTCGCGTCAGTGAGACAGACGTCGCAGTTGTCATCGTGAGCTGGAATACTCGCGACATCCTAAGAGGCTGCCTACGCTCCGTCTTTGAGCAGACGCAGCGTGTTTCCTTTCGAGTGTTCGTCATAGACAACAACAGCCAAGACGGCTCTGCCGACATGGTCCGCGCCGAATTTCCGGACGTGACCTTGATCGCAAACGCAGAAAATCGTGGCTTTGCTGCAGCCTGCAACCAGGGCATGCAGCTTGCTTCGGCACGATATACCCTCCTGCTAAATCCGGATACGGTCGTACTCGACGACGCCATCTCCCACAGCGTTCGTTACGCCGATCTCCATCTCGATGTAGGTGTTGTCGGATGTCAGGTGCTCGAGGCCGAAGATCGAATCACGCCGACGGGCTTTTCATTCCCAAGTCCCTTCAACCTTTTCCTTGCGCTCTCGGGGTTGTCGCGGGCTTTCCCGCGCTCGCGTCTGTTCGGCCGGCCAGAGTTTAGCTGGTGGGACCGCCGGAGCGAGCGAGACGTCGATGTCGTCACGGGCATGTTCATGCTGGTGCGTCGCGAAGCGATCGCGCAGGTCGGACTGATGGACGAGGCCTACTTTGTTTATTCGGAGGAAGCGGACTGGTGCTATCGGTTTGCGCAGGCCGGCTGGCGGCGCGTATTCACGCCTAGCGCCCGCATTGTTCATCTTGACGGAGGTGCCAAGAGCACCAAGCAAGCCAGCAAAAAGATGTTCGTCCAGCTACAGAAGAGCGCGATGATCTATCATCGCAAGAACCTCGGATTGGCGTCGTGGTGGTTGCTCAAACTGATCTACATCGCATCGAACTTCGTTCGCATGATTGCGTGGTTCGTCTTGTCCGTCRTCAAGCGCGATAATGGTAGCTGGCACAAATCGGCGGCAGCGAAAGCAGCGCTCGTATTCCACTTCACCGGGAGCGAGCCAAAATGATTGCCCAAGCTTCTTTTTTACCGAGGCTTGTCGTGGCGGGAAGCGAGCTCGATCGCGTTTTCTACCTCAGTCGAACAGTACGAGCGAAAACTCCGCACTCTTGGATCTTTTCACACATCGAATATTAAGGGGCCTGCAAATGATTGGAATCGGCATTGTCGGATATGGATACTGGGGACCGAATCTCGTCCGCAATTTCGCGAGCAACGAGTCGTCGTGCGTTGTCAGCGTCAGCGATCTTGACGCAGAAAAGCTGGCTACCTGCGCGCGCCGCCACCCCGAAATCACCACGACGTCGGATTTCAGCGAGCTTCTGCGTAATCCGGAGATCGACGCCATAGCGGTCGCAACGCCCGTTCATACTCACTATGAGCTGGCCCTGGCAGCGTTGAAAGCAGGAAAGCATGTGCTGGTCGAGAAACCGCTTGCCCCGACGTCCGACCAGGTGCGTCACCTCGTCGACGAGGCCGATCGGCGTGGCCTGACTCTGATGGTGGACCACACCTTCCTCTATACCCCGGCGGTGCAGAAGATCCGCGAGCTCCTGCAGCAAGACCAGCTCGGAGAGATTTTCTATTACGACAGCACGCGATCGAGCCTCGGCCTGTTCCAGAGCGACGTGAACGTGATCTGGGACCTGGCGGTTCACGACCTCTCAATCATCCAATATCTCCTCGAAGAGGATCCGGTTGCGGTTTCGGCGACGGGGTCGTGCCATGTGGCCGGCTCGCCCGAGAACATGGCGCACATCACGTTGTTCTTCGAGAGCAAGTGCGTTGCGCATGTCAGCGTCAACTGGCTTTCCCCAGTCAAGGTGCGTCAGACCTTCATCGGCGGCAGCAAGAAGATGATCGCCTATAACGACCTCGAGCCCACCGAGAAGATCAAGGTCTACGACAAGGGCATCACGCTGAACCCGCAAGCCGAGAATACGCATCAATTCCGGATCGGATATCGGGCCGGCGACATGTGGGCGCCCAATATCTCCACGAAGGAGGCGCTGCTAACGGAGGTCCAGCACTTCGTCGAATGCGTGACCACCGGCGCCTCGCCGGTTTCCAATGGCTTGTCGGGCCTGCGGGTCATTGAGGTGCTGGAGGCGGCATCGCGTTCGATCGCCGATCACGGCCGGCCGGTCCGGCTGAAGCAGCCGCGGAGGATTCCGGAGCACGTCAGGGCGATTGCCTGAGGCAGGTGCCGGCCTATAGCTGCGAAGGCTCGCGATGAACGCTGTGCAACGTTCGATTTTCTTTTCGGCGCTCGAGCGTTACGCGAGCCTGCTGCTGTTCCTTGTCTCGATTGGCATTTTGTCGAGACTGCTGACTCCCAAGGAGTTCGGCATTTATGCAGTCGTCCTCGCAATCACGTCGGTGTTCTCGACCTCTTCCCAGGAATTCGGCGGCGCCAACTATCTCATTCAGAAAGCATCCCTGTCGGAAGTTAACGTCAGGACCGCCTTTACCATCACATTTGGCTTGTCCGTCGCGATCGGGCTTCTTCTCTATCTGCTGGGTGGCGTTGTCGGATCGACGCTCGGCGCTCAGGGACCCGCGACTGGTATCGCCGTTGCCGTCCTCAATTTCATCGTTACCCCGTTCTCGACGACGATCATCGCGCTGTATCGTCGGGACATGCAGTTCGGCGTCGTCGCGGCCAGCAATCTTGCCTGCAATTTCACGATGGTCTGCGTATCAATCGCGCTCGCGAAGATGGGCTATAGCTATCTTGCGCCGATCTGGGGAATGATCGCCGGAAGTGTGGTCCAGACGGTCTATCTGATGGGCAACCGACGAGATCTACGCATTTTCCGGCCGTCGTTGCAGGGCTACCCCGAGGTCGTCAGGTTCGGCCTCTATTCAAGCGGCGTAGTCCTCATCAACGTGTTCTATAGTTCAGCACCGCAGTTGTTCCTTGCCCGGATGCTGGATTTCACGACTGTCGGCCTTTACAGCCGCGCCTGCACCCTGACCCAGGTGTTCGACAAGCTCGTGATCCAGGTAATCAGCCCTGTGATCATGCCGGCCATCTTTGCCCAGACCAAAGCCGGCGCAGACCTCAAACGCCTCTATCTCCACGCGACCTCGCTTCTGACTGTCCTGTATTGGCCGTTTCTGATCTTCATGGCTCTGATGGCGAAACCAATCATTCTCGTCTGGCTCGGCCCATCCTGGTTGGAGGTGGTTCCGCTGGTCCGCCTGCTCTGCATCGCTCAGCTTTCGCTGTTCGCTGCCTGCCTCACATACCCCGTCCTGGTTGCCGCGGGCAGCGTCCGCGACACGCTGCTGTCGTCGCTGATCTCGCTGCCGCCGTCGCTCCTGATCATCTTTATCGCATCGTTCTTTGGCGTCGAAGCCGTGGCGGGATCGGCAATGCTGACATTGCCATTCCAGGCCGCCGTGGCAATCTCCTTTGTCAGTCGACATCTCGATCTGCGGTTCACCGATTTCGTTCATGCGCTGCGCAAGAGCGGCATGGTCGCCCTCTGCTGCTGCGCAACGGTCGCGATCTGCGCAGCGCTGGTCGAGCACGGCCTGATTGGACCAGTGGCGGGCATTTTCGTAGCCTGCGGGGCAGTCGCAGCGATGTGGCTCGCCGCCCTGTTCGCGGTACAGCATCCGCTGCTGCCGGAGCTGAAGGCACCCGTTTCCCGCTTGGTGTCCACCGCCTG
Source organism: Bradyrhizobium sp. 2TAF36 (assembly GCF_052114925.1). Lineage (NCBI taxonomy): Bacteria > Pseudomonadati > Pseudomonadota > Alphaproteobacteria > Hyphomicrobiales > Nitrobacteraceae > Bradyrhizobium > Bradyrhizobium sp. 2TAF36. Next base: position 160,120 of record NZ_JBFRFR010000032.1, read on the forward strand.
GCGCTCCACTGGCCGGGTCCCGGTCCCGGTGGCCCAGGGAGACCGCGATGTATGCTAAGACTTTCGTGTAGCGTTTGGAGAAGCTGCGATGCCTATTGCAAAAGATGTACAGCTCGGTCGTGACGTACGGATATTCCATCCGGATCTTGTTAACCTCTACGGCTGCTCGATCGGGGACGAGACCAGGCTCGGCACATTTGTCGAGGTGCAGGCCGAAGCGAAAATCGGTGCCCGGTGCAAGATCTCATCGCACAGTTTCATCTGCTCAGGCGTGAGCATCGCGGACGAGGTGTTCATCGGGCACGGCGTCATGTTCACCAACGACAAGTATCCGAGGGCGACAACGGCAGATGGCCGGCCACAGGGCGCGGCCGATTGGACCGTCGAACCGACCCGTGTCGGCAAGGGAGCGTCGATCGGCTCCAATGCGACAATCCTGTGCGGCATAACCATTGGAGCCGGCGCCATTGTCGGTGCCGGTGCAGTGGTGACAAAGGATGTTCCGGCCGGCGCGACCGTGGCGGGCGTGCCCGCTCGCATCGTCCCCAGCTCCAAGGCAGGCCCTCTGATCGAGGCGGCGCGCCTCGCCGGTGCCGGTTACCAATAAATCGTTCTCCCGCGAACAACGATACATTTTATTTGTTTCTCGATTGATTTAATTATATTCATCCATTTAAATTTATAATAGACGCGGCCAGATCGGACGCCTGACAGTTAGGGATCAAGACATTGATACCGTTTTTGGATTTGAAAGCTCAGTATCGCCAAATCAAGCCGGAAGTCGATGCCGCGGTCGCGCGTGCGATCGAGAGCACGCAATTCGTGTTGGGCCCGGAAGTGACGGCCTTCGAAAAGCGTTTTGCCGACTATTGCAGCACCAGTCATTGCAGCGCGGTCAGTAGCGGCACCTCGGCACTGCATCTGGCCCTGCTCGCGGCCGGTGTTGGCCCCGGCGACGAGGTCATTACCGTGTCGATGACCTTCGTCGCGACGACCGCGGCGGTGCTGTACAGCGGCGCTAAGCCGGTCTTCGTCGACGTCGACCCAGTTACCTGGACAATGGATCCAGCCCTGATCGAGGCCGCGATCACGCCACGGACCAAGGCGATCCTGCCGGTTCATCTGCACGGCTTGATGGCCGACATGGATCCGATCATGGAGATCGCGCGGCGTCGCGGGCTGATCGTGATCGAGGACGCAGCTCAGGCTCATGGCGCCGAATACAAGGGACGGCGCGCAGGGTCGATCGGTGATTTCGGCTGCTTCAGCTTTTATCCAGGCAAGAATCTCGGAGCTTATGGCGAAGGCGGCGCGATTGTGACGAGTCAGCCGGAGCTCGCGCGGAAGGTTTCGCTGTTGCGCGATTGGGGACAGGAAGCCAAGTACAATCACGTCGTCGCGGGCTACAATTATCGCATGGACGGCATCCAGGGCGCGGTGCTGAACGTGAAGATGAACTACATCGAATCCTGGACCGAATCGCGCCGATCGCTGGCCGTACAGTATGATCGTCTCACGGCGAAGCTTCCTATTGCGAGGCCGCGGCCGCCCGAGCACAGCCGACATGTCTACCACGTCTATGCGGTTGGCCTGCCCCGTCGCGACGAGGTGCTGAGCGCGCTCCAGGAAGCCGGCATCGGCGTGGGCATTCATTATCCCGTGCCAGTCCATCTGCAGAAGGCGTACGCCAATCTCGACTATCGCACCGGCGATTTTCCGGTCACCGAAAGTTTGGCCAATCGTTTCCTCTCGCTTCCGATCTTTCCGGAGCTGCACTTGGAACAAGTGAACGAAGTGGCAGCAGCGTTGGAGAAATCCGCATTCGTCGATGCCGCCTAGGCTCGGCGAATGACCGGCTTCATTAGGGCCGTTTTCGGCTTGGCTCAATAACTCAACAAAGGGAGAGCGGCTTGGCTGATCTGAAGGGGAAACGAATTCTGGTCACTGGCGGCGCCGGATTCATCGGCTCACATATCGTTGACCTCCTATGCGACGAGAATTGCATCGAGATCGTCGCGTTCGACAACATGATCAG